>CAUWEA010000010.1:0-57060 GCA_963557735.1 uncultured Faecalimonas sp.
CAGGTCATATTTTTTTAGAAGGAACCGATGTAACGGAGATCAAACCAAAATCTCTTGCCCGCTTTCGCAGGGAAAATTTAGGCTTTGTCTTTCAGGACTTTAACTTACTGGACACACTGACGATCTCAGAAAATATCGCACTGGCGCTTACGATCAACAAAGTACCTGCAAAAGAGGTGGAACCCCGGATTTCCGATATCGCCGGGAAGCTGAATATCCTTGATATTCTTGACAAATATCCTTATCAGGTATCCGGCGGACAAAAACAGCGCTGCGCCTGTGCAAGGGCGATCATCAACCATCCGAAGCTCTTGCTGGCAGATGAGCCGACCGGTGCACTGGACAGCCATTCCTCACAAATGCTGCTGTCGACGATCCAAAGTATCAATGAACAGCTTGGAGCGACGATCCTCATGGTAAGCCATGATGCGTTTACCGCCAGCTATGCCGGCCGCATTCTCTTTTTGAAAGATGGAGAAATCTTCATGGAACTTCGCAAGGGCAATGACAGCAGAAGTGCTTTTTTTGAGAAGATCCTGAACGTCCTTACGATCATCGGAGGAGGGGAAAGTCATGTATGCTAAACTTGTTTTAAGAAATGCGAAGCGGTCCGTCAAAGACTACCTTGTCTACATTGTTACCATGGCGATTTGTGTCACACTTTTTTATTCGTTCCTTTCTATTTCCAGCAGCTATTATCATCCGGATATCGGCAGTGAATACGATTTTACCCTGCTAAGCGGCGGGATGAAAGCGGCGATCTGCATGATCACCCTGCTGTTATTATTTTTGATCCGGTTTGTCAATCATTATATGCTGCTGCGAAAGCAGAAAGAATTCGCTGTGCAGTCCATCATGGGAATGGAGCAGAAAACGATTGGCAGGATTTTCTTCGCAGAGACTCTGATCATGGGGATCGTTTCCATTCTGATCGGCATTTTTCTCGGTGTATTCTGCTCCCAGTTTATTACCGCGATGCTCCTTAGCGCCTATGGAAAGCCTTATGAGTTGTCATGGACATTATTCCCGGATACTGTTTTATGGACAGTGGTATTTTTTGTATCCAGTTTCCTGGTGGTGGGAATCTTCAATACGCGCACGATCCAGAAGGCAAAAATCATCGATATGCTTTCCGCAGAGAAAGAGAACGAACCCGAACTGAAAAAAAGCCGTTTCATTTCCGCTGTAATGATGTTCTTTGAGCTGATGATTGCATGGGCGCTTATTACGGGAATCCAAAAAGTCTGGTTTTATTATGATTCCCGCCTTGCATTGCCGGTACAGCTTATGTTCTGGGGAAATATCCTTTTCCCTTTTGTTACGCTGCTCTGGTCCGTCTTTTGCCCGATCCGAAAGAAGACAAAAGAATGCGTTCTTACCGGGTTACTGATCTGTTCTGTCCTGAACGCTTTTTCGGCAGCCAGTGTTGCGTTCCTGGAAAGGAAGTATTATCTGCATTTAGGCGTTGGAACACTCAATCAGTATCTGCTGTTTGTTCTGGTAAACCTGCTTTTCTTCATTTGTGCGTTGATTTATCTTACCAGTGGTCTGATCATGGCATGGAAAGAAGCCTCCCCGGAACACCGGTACCATGAGGAATCTCTTTTCTTTTTCGGACAGATCCTCTCAAAACTGACTACGACCAGTCAGACGATGACCATCATCTGCATCACCCTTGTGCTGGCAATTTTTATGTTTATTGCCGCACCCGTTTTAACCGGCTGGTCTTCCGGTTATCTGGATATTCGTTCGATGTATGATGTACAGATTTATTCCGAATACAACGATGTGGAACACGAAGCAGATCTGCCGCGGGACAATTACGAAATCATTACAGACTTTCTCGCAGCGCATGACATTGCGATTGCCGATGACTGTATGTTTCATTTATATCTTCCGGAGAAAGCCGATTTTCACAACAGACAAAAATACGATTTCCCGGTTGCGGCAATTTCTTTAAGTGATTATAACGCCATACGGGAGATGTTAGGCTATGAACCGATTTCTCTGAGAGAAGATGAATTTACGACACAATGGCGTTCAATCGCGACAGAAGAAGAGAAAAACAGCTTTCTCACAGAACATACCAGTGTTGTGACAGATGGTGGAACGTTAACACTTTCTGACCAGGCCTGCCATGAGGAAGCAATGGGCGAAACGATGTATAACTCCTACACCGATGTCCTCTATGTATTTCCGGACAAGATCTGTAAAAATCTGCTTCCGGTGATCAAAAACCGCTATATGACAACAACAGAACCGATCCCTTACAAGGAGGCGGTGGCGCTGGATAAGCTGTTCATGGAAAAATATCCGGAGCAGACCGACACCGGTGTGCTGTACGGCATACGTTTCCGCACACTGCAGACAAACAGTACGATCGCCAATAATTTCATCCTGCAGGCTTCCATGCTCTACGGCGCTGTTGTATTGATGGTGATCTGTCTCACAGTGCTTTCTCTGCAACAGCTTTTGGACGCGGGACAGTATCAGTACCGCTTCTCTGTACTCCGAAAACTAGGTGTGGAGGAACCGCATATCCGCAAACTGATCCTGAAACAGCTAAGCGTCTGGTTCGGACTTCCGATCCTGATTGCAGTCACTGTATCTGCTGTTGTGACCGGTTACTTTCTCCAGACAATCTCGGAGGAAATTTCAGCTTATGTCGGAGCTTCCGCCGTACGGTTACAGATTGGAGCGACCGTGGGGATCCTGATTCTCCTGCTGCTATGCTACTTCTTAAGCACCTGGATTATTTTCAGACGTTCTGTCGATCCGGTACGCAAGTGACCACGGGCAGGGAAAGGGCGGCAGAAAAACGACTGCCGCCCTTTCCTCTCTTTTTAAGAAGAAACAATTTCTCCTGCCGCTATCTTACATTTCTGTCTGCCGGATCCGCTCTACTACACTTTTTTTCTCACTGTGCGAGAAGCAGAACACTGCAAGCAGCACCGCCGCCGCAATCCCGGTTAAGATCAGAAATGGCACCGGGAACATGGTAAACTGGTATGTCATCACCCACCCGGTGGAAAGCAGTTCTCTCTGGATGCCCTTCTTCAGGATCGTCAGACTGTACAGACAGCCCGCTGTCACAGCAATCGCAGACGATACAAAAACATAACAGAAACATTCCCACAAGATCATCTGGAAAATCTTCTTCCTTGACATCCCCATACTCTGGAAGATGGCAAATTCTTTCGTCCTCGCCAATGTCATTGTCGCCTGTGTGTTGATATATCCACAAATTCCAAGAAGAAACAGCAAACACCCTGCTGTCAGTTCCGGAAATACCGAGCGGATACACTCCCTGCGAAAACTTTGCCGCAGAACATAGGAAGATTCCTCAGCAACCGGCGCCCCGAAATGCTTCTCATAAGATTGCAGCAACTCCTCCGCCTCCCGCTCTTTCTGGTCCTCCACATTAAAATATAATTTTCGGATCCCGGTCTCCGGATACAGTTCCCGAAAATCGGCTCCTGGAATAACAATCTCCGGCACAAACATATGAGAGGATCCTCCCTGCATCATCCGGTCCGGCAGATAGACAGTCGCCATGATCTCAAATGTCCGACCCTCTGCTTCCACCAGTTCCCCCACGCTGTAATTGGGCTGTTCCTTTGAAGGAACACCGCTTCCGACTGCAAGTGCATATCCGCCTCCGGCAAACTTCTTCGGATCCCATGTGCCATCTAAGACCCAGTCCATCTCTTCCATCATCGAAAAAAGATCCTGGTCAAGCCCCCATATCCGCATCGTACACTGCCCGCCGGATATCGCTTTCCCGTACTCCTGCATCCACTGCGTATATGGCTCCATATAGTGGAAAAGATCCGCTCCTTCTCCTGCGAAGAAAGACCGTATCCGCTCCCGCACGGATTTCGGAAGTGTATGGGAAATCTCTCTGGAGAAAACGGCGCCGCATTCCTGCAGTCCCTCCAGCGCAAGGATCTGCCGCTTCATCTCCCCGCCGATCTTATTTTCTCTCTCATTATAGACGCCGCCTGCATCTCCGCACAGCGAAGCCTCCTTCACAACAAAATCAGAGACAGATGTCTCCCGCAAATATTTTTCTGCATCAAAAGAATGATATTTGGTGGACGCCATCCAGATCAGAAACATTCCTCCGGCAAGTGCCGCACAGACCTTCCAGGTCCACTTCCGGTTTTTCCAGAACGACTCCGCCGCAAGGAAAAATGGCACATTTCTTCCGCTCTTTCCCATCTTCGTGAGAAATAACCGCCTCCGGCTTCTTTTTCTTTCCTTTCGGATCCGGAGCATCCTTTTTTCTTTCCGCACCGTCTGTTTCTTTCGGTATTTTCCTGACGGCATGATCCACCAGACTGCATGAAGCGCTTCCATCGGGGAACAGCTTTCAATGATGCCCGCTGCTCTTCTGCTGCATCTTCGCACAACAAGAAACAGAAGCGCCGTCTGGAACAAAAGCTGCCAGACATGGAGAGGAAGCTGCCCCAGAGATACACTCCATCCGGTATGAGTCAGAACCATCTTTCCACAAAAAACTGCAAAGACGATTCCCGGAAACGCACCTGCCGCGCATAAGAGCATCCCGCTTCCGGTCCAGACACTTCGAATCTGTGCCGGGGACATCCCAAGTGTCTTTAATCTCCCATAATATTCCATATCAGTCACCGCTGCGATCTGGAACATACTGCGAAAAATAAAATAGCCTGCCAGATAGAGAAACAGCATCATGAGCAGTTCATCCTGATGTTCCATCAGATTCCGCAGATAAAGGCGGATCTTCTGCACATCATTCACCTCCGCCTCCGCATGCTGCATGCCGCAGGCATTGATCAGTCTCTCCGCTTTTTCAGAAAGTCTGAGCGGCAGTGCAAACCGGATCTGTGTCTGAAAGGTATTTCCCGGATACTTCTGTGCAAATTTGCTTGACACCCACAGATCCCCGTTTTTCCCGTCGGCCCCTTTCATTTCCAGATAGCCGGATACGACAAAGGCAGAGACCATCTCCTCTCCATCCTGCTCCCAGATAAGTTTTACAGTCTCTCCTACCTTTTTTTCCACCCCGAGTATCGTCAGCGTCGTCTCATCAACAACAATCTCCGATTCCTTTTCTGGAAGGCTTCCATGCAGCACACCCCTTTGATTCTGCTCCAAAAACACCTTATCCGGACAGATCAATTCGGGACTGCGGTAGATCAGTTCCGGATTTTTCACCTCCCCGATCACCTCTGCAGTGCCGGTCTCTCTGACTTGCGGCTGCATCTGGATCTGCTCGTTTTCTTCCCGGGTCACACCGTCTAAGACCAAATGTGCATCTGTCCCCTGCCATTCCAGCAGTGTCGAGTGCAGATGTTCAACTTCAGCGGCAATTCCCATTCCAAGCAGTGTCAGCACAGACATGCAGCAGAAAACAAGCACTACAAGGATTGTATTTCTGGCTTTCCGAAACGCGATCGTCCGAAAAATAATCTGCCTGACTGCCCATCCATTATTATTCTCCAGCATACGGTTCCCCCACGATCTTTCCGTCCTCCAGCCGGATGATCTGATCTGCCATCTGTGCCAGTTCCTCGTTGTGCGTGATCATCACCACAGTCTGTCCATACTTTTTGCTCATCATCCTGAGAAGCGCCATCACATCCCTTCCTGCAATTGTATCCAGATTCCCGGTCGGCTCATCTGCCAGCACAACCGGAGGCTTTGCGACCAGCGCCCTTGCGATTGCCACCCGCTGCTGCTGCCCGCCGGACAATTCCCCTGGGAAAGCCTCCATCAGATCTTCCAGACGCAAAAAAGAGACGATCGAGCGGAGAAGCTCTTCGTCTGGCTTTCTTCCGTCCAGTGTCAGAGGAAATACGATATTTTCATAAATATTTAACATCGGCGCCAGATTATAATTCTGAAAAATAAATCCGACTTTCCTTCTCCGGAAGACACTCTTCTCCTCCTCATCGAGATGATCTAATACAACCTCCCCGATCTGCACACGTCCTTCCGTCGGTTCATCCAGTCCTCCAAGCAGATGCAGCAGTGTGGACTTCCCACTTCCCGAGATCCCCATCACCGCAAGGAAGCATCCCCGCTCGACTTCCAGATCGATCCCGTCCAGCGCTTTGACCAGATGTGTCCCTCTCTGATAGTATTTTTTCAAATTTTTTGCCCGCAGCTGTATCATAAGTTTCCTCCCTCTTTTCTTCCGTATCTTTTTCCGTCATCCTTTTTAGGATCAGTGCAGCTTTGGCTCATTCAGAAGATATACGGAAAATGTAGTCCCCTCTCCCACAACCGAAGCCACGCTGATATATCCTTTTTCCATTTCAATGATCTCTTTTGCAAGATGCAGTCCCAGTCCGATCCCCTCCTCTCCTTCTGCCTCCGGTTCCCGGTAGAAGCGCTGAAAGATCTTATTCAGATGTTCTGCCGCAATGCCTCTTCCGGTATCTGAAATGTTGATCTTCGTATAGAATTGTCCCTGATGGACCCATATCCTGATCTTCCCTCCCCTGCCAGTATATTTTACCGCATTGTCAAGCAGATTAAACACTGCCTCCACTGTCCATCTCCGGTCGTGGACCAGTTCAGTCTCTTCCGGGCAGGAAACAGTGACCGTGATCTCTTTTTTCAGCGCTTTTGGCATCACCTCGCTCATCGCTTCGGCGAGCGTATCCAGCAATGGCTGGCGCTTCTGATGCAACGAGACAAGACCGGTCTCCAGTCTGGACATCTCTGTCATCGCATCCATCAGGAAATTGATCTTCTCTGTCTGTTCTTCCACCATTGGGAGAAATTGTTCCTTTTTCTCCCCGGAAAGATTGTTCCTGCCGAGGATTTCTGCAAACAGCTTCAGATTTGCCGCCGGAGTCCGCATCTGGTGGGCAATATCTGATACCATGCTCTGGATCATTTCTTTTTCCTTCTGATTCTCCTCCCTCGTATGAAGCATGATTTCATGGTACTGTTTCATCCGGTCCTGAATCTTTACCGTCAATGTATCATGGTATTCCGGGAAATGGATTTCTTCTTTTTCCGCGATCATATCGTCCAGCGTATCCAAAAGCTTCTCCGTATGTGCTACAAGCATTTTCCTCAGAAAAAACAGCTCCAGCAGACATACAGAGACTGCCGCACATACGATCACCGCCGCGCCGATGGCAAACAGCTCCTGACTCAGTGGCAGGCAAAAAAGCAGTGCAATCCCTCCGACTGCAAGCACGAGAGTCAAAAGCATTGTTTCATAAAGTTTATGCTTCATGCCCTTTCCCCCGCACAAACAGATAGCCCATTCCATAGATGGTCTGGATATATTTATGAGATGCATCCTCGATCTTTTTCCTCAGCCTTGTCATGTTGACTGTCAGCGTATGCTCATCAATAAAATTTTCATCACAGTCATAAAGCCGCTCCAGGAGCACGCGCCTTGTCAGGATCGTCCCCTCATGTTCCGTAAAAAGCTTTAAGATCCGGTACTCATTCGGTGTCAGAAACAATGTCTCCGCACCTCTTTTGGCAGTCATCCGGTCAAAATCGACCTGCAGATATCCATCGTCATATTGAGCCTGCTCCATTTTCTCAGATTGTCCTGCGCGCTTCAGGATCACCGCAATTTTTCTCTTGAGGATTGATGGAGAAAACGGCTTTGTCACATAATCATCTGCACCGAGATCATATCCTCCCAGCACATCTTCCTCCTCTTTTCTTCCCGTCAGAAACATGACCGGAATCTCATAACGTTTCCGGATCTCCCGGTAAAATGTAAATCCATTTCCGTCCGGCAGATCTACATCCAGTAGTAGCAGATCAAATTTCGATGTCTCCAGTAACTGCGCCGCCTTCTTCAGAGAGTGTGCCGCGACCGTCAGATAATCTTCCTCCTCCAGTTCAAAGCAAAGTCCGGCAGAAAGCGCGATGTCATCTTCCACAAGCAGTATTTTCTTCATATTCCCTCTCCTCGCTCTTCCTCTGTTTTTCTCATTTTAAATTTGTGTATTTTTATACACTTTTGGAATAATTTTACTATATTCCCGTACTTTTTACAATATTTCAGAAATCATTTTCTTGCCTTATGTGATCCTCTTCCTTTTCATTTTAAATGATAATGCACACCATTCCCCCATTGCTGTCATTGACGATCTTCTGCATGGAATCCTGCAGTTTCACCTGGCTTTCATCTGTGATCTTTGTAATCTTTCCGCGAATTCCATCTGTGACAAGTTCCTCGATCGATTTCCCGAAAATATTTGTATTCCAGATCCCCTCTGCCGATGCGCCCGTCTCCTTAATATAGCGGACAAGATCCTCCGCCTGCTTCTCACTTCCCACGATCGGAGCAATCTCTGTCTCAATGTTGGCGCGGATCATATGGATGGACGGCGCTTCTGAATGGATCTTCACTCCAAACTTACTGCCCTGCTTGATGATAACCGGTTCTTCCAGATGGATTTCCTCTCGCTTTGGCGTGACAACTCCATATCCTTTCAGGCGTACTGCCTCCATCGCATCCTTGACCTGCTCATACTCTTCTTTCATCTGGGCAAGTTGTTTCATTGTGCTGATCAGTTCGTATTCCCCGCCGATCTTTGTTCCGGTCAGTTCACTGAGCAGTTCATAATAAAACTCTTCCGCCAACTCTACTCTGACTTTTACCTTTCCTGTATCCATCTGGATCTCATCGATCTTGACTTCTTCGATATAAGGGCTCTCGATCTTCGGCAGACCATCCGCCGCATTCCGGATTGTCTGAAGCCCTGCCATGATTTCTTTTACATGCACGAGCAGGTCTGCCTTGATCTTATGATCCATCGGAAGCATCTCCACCCATTTTGGTATGTAAAATTCCACCTCCGCAATCGGAAATTCAAATAGAATCTGTCGGATGATGTGATGGATATCATCCTCCCGGAGCTGCTCGCAGTTGACCGGAAGTGCGCTGACTCCATACTTTTCTTCGATCGATGCGGCAAGTTTTTTTGTCTCCTCGCTGTACGGCTTCTGCGTGTTGACAAGCACAATAAACGGCTTCCCGATCGACTGTAGCTCCCGGATTGTCTTTTCCTCCGGCGCAATATAACTCTCCCGCTTTAACTCCCCGAAGCTTCCGTCGGCAGTCACGACGATCCCAATTGTTGCATGTTCATGGATCACCTTCTTCGTCCCGATGGCCGCTGCCTGCGTAAATGGAATCTCGTGATCGAACCACGGCGTCTTCACCTGCCGTTCTGCGTCATTTTCAATATACCCGGTCGCCCCCTCCGCCATATAGCCGACACAGTCGATCAGCCGCACCTTCACCTTCACGTCCTGCGAAAGCTGGATCTCTGCCGCCTCCTTCGGGACAAATTTCGGCTCCGTCGTCATGATCGTCTTCCCTGACGCGGACTGCGGCAGTTCGTCCCTTGTCCTCGCCCGGCTGTTTGCATCAGTCATATTCGGCAACACGAGCAAGTCCATAAACCGCTTGATAAAGGTTGATTTCCCGGTCCGCACCGGCCCTACCACACCAAGATAAATCTCCCCGTTTGTCCTTGCTTCAATATCCTTGTATAAGTGAAACGTCTCCATAAAAATACCCCCTTGCTATGCTGATACAATCTATGCACAAAAAGGCTGTTTTAGAATCTTCCTCATTCCATTTATTTTTTCTCCACTCCACTTATTTTTTTCTTTTTCCCAGGACACTTTTATGCTATAATGGTGCGGAATAACGACAAATGAGGTGAAACATGAATATTTTAACAACATTGAAAAAATCTATCATCGGGGGATTTCTGATCGGCTTTGGCGGAACCGTCTACTTAAATATGGACAATAAGATTGTCGCTTCTTTCCTCTTCGGTCTCGGACTGTTTACGATCATCAATTTTGAGTTGAACTTATATACCGGTAAGATCGGCTATCTCTCAAAAGAGAACTGGAAAGAAATTCTTCTGACACTGGTCGGCAATTTCATCGGAACAAATGTCTTTGCGTTTCTCGTACTTCAGACACGCCTTGCAGAAAAGTTAAAAGAAGCTGTTGCTCCTGCCGTTGAATTGAAATTGTCAGATAATCTGTTAAGTACATTTATCCTCGGAATTTTCTGCGGGATCTTAATGTACATTGCAGTCGGAACATTCAAAAAGCTTCCAAACATACTTGGAACACTTGCCGTCTTTTTATGCGTGGCAGTCTTTATCCTTGCCGGATTCGAGCACTGCGTGGCAAATATGTTCTTCTTCGCACTCTCAAGTTCCCCGGCTGACTATCTGCTGCCGCTGCTTGTGACGATCGCAGGAAACAGTCTTGGCGGGATTGCATTCTACCGGCTGACAAAGACAAAATAAAATTCTTTTTCATAGAAAAATACCGGTTTTGCTTAGTAAAATCTGTTTGACTGAAATACGCTCAGACAATTCCCTAAGCAACCCCGGTATTTTTTTCGCTTTTTATCTTCTGTTTATACATTTATTCGCATCAACAAATTTCTTTCTTTTTATATTCCACATAGATGACAGGAATTAACACCATGATAAGTATGATATAGAGAACATACAAAATCGGAACGGATCCTATCGTATGTACTCCAAAAGTATAGAGATGAAACTGTTTCATCGTTTCTCCAATTTGAAGAAGTTGTTCCGGCAAAAGTCCAAGGATCTTCTGCATAAAAGGGTAAGCAAAATTACTTAAAAAGGACGGAAGCAGCAGAAAAAGAAATGGAACAACTACTGCCGGAATCGCTGATCTGGTCTTTGCTGATACAAACATGGCAAGCCCCGCAAAAAACAAGGCTCCAATATAACCGCCCAGTAAAATCAAAAGATATTGTTCTCCCACTGTCACATGATAAAAACATTTCCATCCGCTTAAATTCGCCTGCACCGGGCAATTCCACCCATCTGCCCCAAAGAAAAACAATAATACAATCGTATAAAGCAAAAATACAGCAAAATAAAGAACTGTCACCACACTGACGCCCGCCAGAATCTTTGCCCGCACTGCACGGTTTCTCCCATGAAAAGAACTAAAGAAAACCGCATCTGCTTTCCAGCGAAATTCATCTGAAAAAATTCCGGATACAAGATAACACGCAATCAGTGTAAAAAGCATTATGATGGTCCCCGCGTACTCAAAAATCTGTGTCCATCCCATCATATAATCGTAAAAAACGGTGTTTCCTGCTGTTCATACTGCCGAATCAGATATTCCTTCTCTTGTTTGGAAAACAACTCTTTCGCTTCTCCGTCAAGCCATTCTTTTAGCAACTTCACCCGATTTATATAAAATACTTCTGCCTGATCTTCCGTCAGAGAATCCGCGCGATAATAATTATATTCCCGGAAATCTGCCGCATAAGATTTATTGAGAAGTTCTCGAATCTCCTGAATCCCCTGACGCCATCCATATGCAATATTGTTTTCTCTGTTCTCACCAGACTGTGCCTCAGATGTATTTTGGATTCTTGTGTTTTCCCGGATAACTTCCCGTATCTTTTCTTCATCCAGTATTCCTGTCCAGACCTTTTGTCTTTCACGCAATTCTGCAACAGCTTTCCTTCCTTTATGCGACTTTCCTTTTTCATCTACATAAGAAACATTCATCGCAAAATATAGCGTGACCGTCATAGCTACAAGAAGAAGTAACATCGCTGCTTTACTGCCTTTCTTGGAAAATATTTTTTTCATCTCATATCGTATCATCGCCCATCCCAGTCCTCTCTCCAAAATAATCTAAAAATAGATCTTCTAAAATTGCCGCTTCCTGCACTGCATGTTCTTCTGGCTTTTGCTCGGATAAAATCCGAAGCTTCACGCCCTCAGGAACATTCTTTACATTCGATATTTTGTATTGTTTCATATAGTTTTTCATTTCTTCTTTAGGTACCGTCACACTCCAGACACGCTCAGGCATCTGTAACAACAATTCTTCCGAAGTTCCCACCACTCTTAATTTTCCTCCTTCCATCAGAAGAATCTGATCTGCAATATACTCAATATCTGACACAATATGCGTAGAAAGCAGCACAATCCGGTCTTTTGAAAGCTCACTGATCAAATTTCGAAACCGAATCCGTTCATTTGGATCAAGCCCGGCAGTCGGTTCATCTAAAATCAAAATTTCCGGATCATTTAGCATTGCCTGCGCAATACCGACGCGTCGTTTCATTCCGCCGGAAAGTTTTTTCATCTTCTTATTTTTCTGACTCTTCATTCCTACCTGACTTAACAAAAATTCAATTCTCCTCTTTGCAGCAGCCGGACGCAATCCCTTTAGTGACGCAATATACCTCAGATAATCATACACAGAAAATTCTGGATAAAATCCAAACTCCTGCGGAAGATATCCCAGATGCTGCCGATACTTTCCATCCATCTGAAAAATATCTTCTCCATTGCATGTGATCTCTCCTTTCGATGGATGCAGCAATCCGCACATCATACGCATCAAAGTGGTCTTCCCTGCCCCATTTACTCCTAATAATCCATAGACTCCTTCTGAAAACGTGTAGGAAATGGAAGATACTGCCTCCGTCCCTGAAAATGTTTTCGTTAATTTATACAATTTTAATTCCATACCATCTTTCCTCCGATCTTTCCTTCCACTCTCTCTGCCCTTTTCTGATCCAGTAACACAGATATATTCCTGCCAAAAGAAACATGCATGCCCAAAGTGGCGGAAGAATTGCCCTATAAACTTTCTCATTTAAGACGATCTGTGTCCAAAAAATACACCACAGCATACAGAGAAACACAACAAAAACTTCCGGTACATTTCTTTTGCTATATAATGTCCGGAAACAAATACAGCATGTGACAAGGTAGGGTAAAAAAAACTGAATGAGCATCTCCTCCGGCGCTGCCTTTCCACAGAAGACCATCGCTGCAAAAAAAGAACAGAGCAAGGAAAAATCAACAACTGCCGACAGACAGATCCTTGCGGCATACACCTGCCTGAGCGAATAATAGGAAACCTGCTCCACCTCCGGCACAAACTCATGACAATTTCTCCATAATTCCGGTACAAGCAATATTGCAAAAAATGATGCAGCCACTCCCATACACCGTTCCATCATCATCGGACTTTCCAGCCCTTCTAAAAGAAACCACAATCCAAGCAGCAATCCTCCCTGCAAAAGCCACCAGCGCTTTCTGATAAACCTCCCCTGCTCATATAGAAATTCTGTACTTGTCAGTAACGACGCTGCCTCTTTCTGGAAAAAAATATCTTTTGCATTTTGTACTGTTCTCTCAATGTCCTCTGTCTTTTTTACATTCAATCCCCTTTCTTCCTTTTGAATCGTTACAGACCCTTTTCCATTGTCCTGCCATAATCTTTGAAGTTGTTTTCTATTGTGCTGTCTCCATCGTCTGTCTGTCTCTTTCACGCTTCATCGTCCTCCTTTCCGGCTGCTCTTTTCCTGCAGATCCGAGATTCCTGACTCTTTGTCTTCACTAAAATATTCCTCTAGCAACTCTCTCGCCCGATGGATTCTATATTTCACAAGCGGAAGACTGATTCCCAATATTTTCGCAATGTCTTTCTGTTTCTTTTCTTCAAAGAAAAATAAAACGGTAACTTCCTTAATCTCTTCAGACATCCTTTCTAACGCCCGACAGACATCCATTATCAGTTCAACCTCACCATTTCGGTCTATACTTTTCACCTTTTCCAATTCCGGCAATTCTTCTACCGGAATTTCTCTGTTTTTTCGATAGAAATCTTTACAGAGATTTGTTGCAATCGCATATAAATAATTTGCTGCCTTCCCATAATGCTGATATCGGTCTAATGCACAAAAAAAATGAAGGAACGTCTCCTGCACAAGATCTTCTGCATCCGAGCTGCACGATAAATGCACCTGGCAATATTTCAGGATTTTTTCATAATATTTTTTTACAAATATCTCTATCGCTTTCTCATCGCCCATACGCATTCGCTGTATCAGCAAAAAATCCAGATCCATTGCTTTCTTCCTCCGCTCTTTTTTATCTGTACAATCTTTAAATGTCTTCTATAATACTATAACGATACTTGATCAAAAAAAGATAGGATATCGTTTTATTTTTTTCTGCAAACAAAAACCCCTTCCCGCCAGAACAATTTTATTCTAACGAAAAGGGGCTTATTCTTTCAGATTCCACAGCTGACGAAAACAGCTCGAAATCCTTTTTCCCTTGAAATCTTCTGATATCCTATGCTTCCCACGGCAGATCCGAATGTTCTGTCTTTCCATCCCGGAGCATCAGTTCTTTTACCGCCTCTGCCGCGCTCTTCCCTTCAAAGAGAACTGCATTGACCTGCTCGATGATCGGCATCTGCACTTCATATTTCTGCGCAAGCTTTACTGCCGCCTTTGTGGAATAGACACCTTCCACAACCATCTGTACTTCATCCATCGCCTGCTGCATCGTCCTTCCCTGGCCGATCAGATAACCTGCTCTCCGGTTCCTGCTGTGCACGCTTGCACATGTGACGATCAGATCTCCGATTCCGGTCAGCCCGGTGAAACTTTCGATCTTTCCGCCCATCTTTACCCCGAGGCGCGCGATCTCTGCAATTCCTCTTGTGATCAGGGCTGCCTTTGTGTTATCTCCATAGCCAAGTCCGTCGGCAATTCCGGCAGCAAGTGCAATGACATTTTTCAGAGAGCCTCCAAGCTCGATCCCTAAAATATCCGGGCTTGTGTAAACACGAAAGACTTCATTCATAAACATCTTCTGAAGATATTCGGCAGTCTCTTTTGTGTGCGCTCCTACGACACAGGTTGTCGGGAGACATCTTCCAACTTCCTCCGCATGGCTCGGACCGGATAATACCGCCACATCCGCCTGCGGGATCTCCTGCTCAATCTGTTCAGAGAGTGTCATCAGCGTGCTTTCCTCGATTCCCTTTGCCACATTGACGATTTTCTGTCCTTCTTTCACAAACGGAGCCATCTTCTTTGCAGTTGCCCTTGTGAACGGAGAAGGTACCGCAAGCACCATGAAATCCCGGTCTGTAATTGCTTCCCGGATCTCATTGGTAAATTTCATCGTCTGCGGAAGTTTGACTCCCGGCAGCTTGCTTTTGTGCTCCCGCTCACGGTCAAGCATCTCCACTTCTGCCTGATCGATCGACCATACCGTCACATCATGCCCGTTTTTATCCAACAGTAATGCAAGTGCTGTCCCCCAGCTTCCTGCGCCCAATACTCCAGCTTTTGCCATAATCAGTCCTCCTGTTTTTTCTTTGCACCAAACTTATTTTCCGTTCCATTTAACAGTCTTTTGATATTTGCCCTGTGCTTATAAAATGCAGACAGCATTAAAAAGACTGCGATCGCATACATCTCGTACAGATGTGCCTGGGAAAGTCCGAATCCTCCGCGCTGTCCATATACGACAACCTCCACGACAAACAGCACAACAATCGTAAGCGATCCCAGAGAAACATATCTTGTGATCCCGACGATCACCCAGAAGACGATCGCTGCGATCAGCATCATCATCGGGTTTGTCGCAAAAATCAGTCCTGCAGTCGCCGCGATCCCTTTGCCGCCTTTAAACTTTAAGTAGAACGGATAGTTGTGCCCGAGCACAGCGCCCATTCCGGCGTACATCGACAGAAGCGCAAGTTCCTCCGGATATGCCTGCCCATAGAGTAGACGGACGATCCACACCGCCAGCACACATTTTAAGAAATCGCCGAGGAACGTAATCATTCCCGCCTTCCAACCCAATGTCCGGAGTGTATTTGTCGTTCCGGCGTTGCCGCTTCCATGCTGTCTGATGTCGATATGTTTCCATTTTCCATAGAGATATCCCGTCTGCAAAAGCCCGCAGACATATCCTATGATCGTACAGACCAAACGTTCCATAATTACCGGTCTTTCTCCTTTCTCTCACGGATAAAGAATTTTAACGAAGTCCCCTTAAATCCAAACGCTTCGCGGATCTTATTTTCCAGATAGCGTGTATAAGAGAAATGCATCAGTTCCTTATCGTTGACAAAAATGACAAAGGTCGGCGGTTTCACTGCCACCTGCGTAATATAGTAAAGCTTCAGTCTCTTTCCTTTATCTGACGGCGGCTGCTGCATCGCAACTGCTTCCATCATGATCTCATTGAGCACCCCGGTGGAAATACGGAGTGTCTGGTTTTCCAATACCATATCGATCATATCAAACAGCTTTGGAAGACGCTGCCCCGTCTTCGCAGACACATACATAATCTCTGCATACGGCATGTACGATAATACCTGACGGACGTTCTTTTCATATTCATACATCGTCTTATCGTTTTTCTCGATGGCATCCCATTTATTTACAATAATAATCACACCTTTGCCGCGCTCATGGGCGATTCCGGCAATCTTGGCATCCTGCTCGGTCACACCTTCTACCGCGTCAATCACAACTAAGACGACATCTGCCCGTTCCACCGCTGTCACCGTACGGATGATACTGTATCGCTCCAGTTCTTCTTTGATCTTATTCTTTCTGCGCAGTCCCGCTGTATCGATAAACACGTACTCTTTTCCATTCCATGTGATCTCTGTATCGATCGCATCCCTTGTCGTTCCTGCAATGTTTGACACGATCACACGATTCTCTCCGACCAGTTTGTTGATGATCGAAGATTTTCCTACATTCGGCTTTCCGACGATTGCGATCCGAGGTCTCTCATCCTCTTCTTCCTCTGCAGAATGCTCCGGAAAATGTGCGGCAACCGCGTCTAACATATCTCCCAGCCCAAGTCTTGAGGACGCGGAGATCGGGATCGGATCTCCGATTCCCAGATTGTAAAATTCATAGACATCTGCCATCAGCTTCTGGAAGCTGTCCACTTTATTGACAACTAATACGACCGGCTTTCCGGAACGGCGCAGCATGTCCGCCACTTTGGAATCCGAATCCTGAAGCCCTTGTCTGACATCTGTGATAAAGATGATCACGTCCGCGGTATCAATTGCGATCTGTGCCTGCTCCCTCATCTGTGCAAGGATGATATCCTTGCTGTCCGGCTCGATTCCGCCCGTATCGATCAGGGTAAATTCCCGGTCAAGCCATGTCACTTCTGCATAAATTCTGTCCCTTGTGACTCCCGGCGTGTCTTTCACGATGGAAATCATCTCTCCTGCCAGCGCATTGAATAATGTAGATTTTCCTACATTCGGTCTTCCTACGATGGCAACTACTGGTTTGCTCATAGTTTCACTCCTATATCTGTCTTATTTTTTCTTATTTTCTTTTGTCTTTGTTCTGACAAGTTTCTCTATATTCTTTCATCCAGAATTGCTTCGATAAAATCTTGTCCGCTTGATTTTACAATATCTATCTGTACTTGTAAAGTCTCTTTCAGCTGATCTAAAGTGACATCATCAAGAAATACTTCTTCTCCGTTTCTTAACATACAGCACGGAAGAAGTAATCTACTTCCAAGCGGTCTGCCGGAAAGCTGTGCCTGCAGATCCTGCCCGGTGACCAGTCCTGCCACCGTGATCAGTTCTCCAAAGAAATCATTTCGGATCTCATAGAGATGCACCGTCACATTTGGATATTTTGTCTGAAGCGTGCCGATCATGTCTTTTAAATACGGATAGGCAAGTTTTCCGGTTGCAAGCGAGATCTCTGCCTCTCTGTCATCTCCGGATAATTTTTCAAATGCCTCCTGAAATTCATTCTGCAGAAGTCTTGTCGTACCGACTCCGTTTTCCAGCTGCAGATACCCATCATAGCGTTCTTCCTCCGGCATCTCCTCCCCGGCAAGAATATACCATTCATCGCCTGCATGGATAAAGTGCGTTCCGTATTCCTCATAGATCTTCTTCTGCCAGCGGTGGATGATCGCAAGCACTTCCTTCGCCTCTTCCTTTGTAAATGGTTCCAGCGGATACAGTCCGTCGCGGAACTTTGTCAGCCCTACCGGAACAACCGATACGCTCTGCAAATGCGGCAGATATGCTGTCATATCCCGGATACTCCGCTCCAGCTCTTCTCCGTCATTGATTCCTTTACAGAGCACGATCTGTCCGTTCATCGTGATACCGCCCTCATAAAGTGTCTGCACCTTCTTCAGCGCATCCCCCGCAAACCGGTTGTGCAGCATCTTGCACCGCAGTTCCGGGTTCGTCGTATGAAAGGAAATGTTGATCGGCTCCAGATGGTACTGTACGATCCGGTCAATATCATGATCGCTCATATTTGTCAGGGTAATATAATTTCCCTGCAAGAAAGAAAGTCTGGAATCATCGTCTTTAAAGTAAAGTGTCTCCCGCATTCCTTTCGGCATCTGGTCGATAAAGCAGAACATACACTTATTTCTGCAGGAACGGTACTCATCCATCAGCCCCTGTTCAAACTCGATCCCCAGATCTTCCTCATAATCTTTCTCAATCTCCAGTTCCCACTCTTCGCCGTCCGGCTTCTCGATCAGAAGTACAAGTTCTTCGTCATTTACAAGGTAATGATAATCAAAAACATCCTCGATCTCCTTGTCATTGATACTGATCAGGCAGTCCCCCGGCTCCACGCCAAGTTCCCACGCAATACTTCCGTCCTCCACGGAACGGATGATATGTCTATGTTTCATATTGTTTTCTCCTAATTCTACTACTGACAAATGTCGCATCCACTTCCGCGAAAATCTCTATACGATTTTCCGGGATACTGTTTTCCTCTGCCACATCTGTTCTGTCTTCTCTTTATCATACTAGATTTTTATGGAAAAAGCAATTTTTTACACCTCTTTCTTGCCCCGCAGATCAAAAAGTGATATAAAAGAGATGTCAATAAAATTTTTTAACGGAGGCCATTATGCCAAATATTCAATTATTAGAAAAAACTCTGCCATCGGCGCCGCTTCGCATTGCAGCGCTGGAAAGCTGTCTGCCGCTGGCACAAAAAGTAGATGACTACATCGTCACATTCCGCAAAAGCGCACTGGAATCTATGCAGTCTTCCGCACTTTATGCAAACTACAAAAAAGACAGTTATCTTCTGAAAACTTCCTGCCCGCGTTTCGGCTCAGGGGAAGCAAAAGGAATGATCCACGAATCTGTCCGCGGTGCAGATTTATTTGTCATGGTCGATGTCTGCAATTACAGTCTGACCTACTCTGTCAACGGACATTTAAACCACATGTCCCCGGACGACCATTACCAGGATCTGAAACGTATCATTTCCGCGGCTACTGGAAAGGCACACCGCATCAATGTCATCATGCCATTCCTCTACGAGAGCCGCCAGCATAAGCGTACAAAGAGAGAATCTCTTGACTGTGCACTCGGACTGGAAGAACTGATCGATATGGGTGTCAGCAATATCCTTACTTTCGATGCCCATGATCCGCGCGTACAGAACTCGATCCCATTAAAGGGATTTGACAACTTCAGCCCGGCATATCAGTTCATGAAAGCCTTATTCCGCGCAGAACCAGATTTACATGTAGACAAAGATCATCTGATGATCATCAGCCCGGACGAAGGCGCGATGCACAGAGCCGTCTACTTCTCAAATGTACTCGGCGTGGACATGGGGATGTTCTATAAGAGAAGAGACTACTCTACAGTTGTCAATGGGAAAAATCCGATCGTTGCCCACGAATTCCTCGGCGATGACGTAAGAGGCAAGGATGTGATCATCCTCGATGATATGATTTCTTCCGGAGAAAGTATGTTAGATGTGGCAAAACAGCTGAAAGACCGCCATGCAAACCGTGTCTTTATCTGCACCACCTTCGGACTCTTCACAGAAGGCTTGGGAAAATTTGATGAATACTATGAGAAAGGTTACATCGACCGCGTGATCACGACAAACCTCACTTACCTTCCTGCAGAGACTGCCGAAAAGCCGTACTTCGTTGTGGCAGATATGAGTAAGTTCCTGGCGCTGATCATTGACTCTCTGAATCATGACATTTCCATCGGTTCCGTGTTAAATCCGACTGATAAGATCCACAGACTGCTGGAAAATTATAGAAAAAGATAGAAAAACGGTGTTTGAGAAAACTATGTAAACCTCAATTTTGACGCTCCTCTTAGCGAAAGCAAGGAGCGGGAAGAATCAGCACATTGGACAGAATCTGCGGGGGAGACGACACAAAACAACGTGTCTCTCCCTCACTTTATTTTGTAAACCTGCCTTCCCCTCTATCATAGCCGAAGAACTTTCTCTTCAAATTTTGATATACCAGACAAAACAAAAGGAAAGGAAAACATTTATGAAGTCTAAAAATTTTTGTAATATTTCTGAGATTCAGCAGAAACTGGTCAATTACAGCAGTTCTGTTTTTCACTATTACTTTGGCAGAGATATGGACAGCTTCGTAAAACTTTTAGATCCTGCCTTCGTGTGGATTGGCTCCTACCACTTTCAATATACGAAAGGGATCGAGCAATTTTTAGAAGTCACAAAAGAGGAACAGCAGGAAATCGCAGCAGAAGTATTTGATGAAGAATATCAGATTTTACCCTGCGGACAGCAATTGTGGGTCCTTCACGGAAAATTTTCCGCATCTGCATGGAAAGATGACACCTATCTTTTTACTGAACAGCGGGCAACTCTTGTCCGGAAACGAGTGGAGGATGATTTCAAACTAATTCATCTTCACTGTACTATGGCAAGAGATATTCCACTGCAGGGAAAACTGGAACTTCCTGAAACTCCCAAAGGAAATATCCGGTGGTATGAATATATGCTGAACACGGAAAAGAAACGAGGAGCTTCCGGCAGACGTATCCTGCTTCGCGATACAAGCGGAAACATTCATTACCTTCAGCCGGCAGAGATCATCTATATCCGTATTCATTCACACATCGCAACGGTTTATACCGGAAATGAGCAGTTTTCCATACGGAAAAACCTAAACCAACTTCTGGAAGAGCTTTCTTTTTTAAAACAAGTACATCGAAGCTGGCTCGTCAATCCAATGTATATCTTAGAACTCCGCCGCTATTTTATTACATTGACAAATCATATCCAAATTCCGATCGGGAAGAGCCGCTACAATGATGTTTGTGACGATCTGAAATGGGTAACAAAGTAAAAAAGAGGGGGATCCAGCAGACTTTCCACAAATTCTGCGAGGATCACACCCCTCTTTTTTCTTATCAATATTTATTTTCTCCTCTACTGCTCTTCGCTTACTGCCTCGTGATGATATTCGCCTTCGAATACCTCCTCCTGCGGCTGTACTTTCGCTTCACCGGACTCAGCAGCTCCCGGAGGGAACGAATAATACTGGTGTCCATTTTCCAGCGTAACCCCTCTCGCCTCTGCAAGTTCACTGACAGTCACAAGCTGATAACCCTGCTCAACAAGTTTTGGAATCAGCTCTAATGCTGCATCGATCGTCGTCGAGTGAATATCATGCATCAGGACAATGTCCCCATCCTTTACTGTATTTAATACCGTATCTACGGTTGCTTTCGCATTCTTCGTCTGCCAGTCCAGGGTATCCACAGACCACATGATAAACGGCATCTTTACAGTTCCTTTCAACGTATCGCTGACTGCACCATATGGGGGACGGAGTGTTGTAGAACTGTTTGCCACAAATCCATTGATAATTTTATTTGTGCCGTCCACCTCACCCGAGATTCCTGCCGGATCCATCGTCGATAAGTTTGCATGTGTCATCGAGTGATTGGAAAGCTCACATCCCTGCTTTGCCATACGCCGGATCAGATCGCCATTGTTCTGTGCATTCTGGCCCAGCATAAAGAACGTTGCCCTGGAGTTATATTTTTCAAGCTGGTCGAGCAGTTCCCCGGTTCGCTTTCCCGGCCCATCGTCAAACGTCAATGCGATCATCGGCTTATTCGGATCGATCGAACTTTCTTCTGACTTCAGCTTTCCATTCTTTGCAAACTGATACGTCTTCACACCAATCCGAAGTTCCCCGGTCACCATATTTCCATCTGCATCAAAGTAATATTTCTCCCCGTCATCTTCCACCCAGCCATTTTGTACGTAAGTTCCATCTGGCTGTTTGAATTTCTTGCCATCCCACTCTCCGTATTTATTTTTCACGGTCAATACCGCGTCCCGCGTCTCAAAAAATACTTCCTGCGCCAGTTCTCCTTCCAGCTTCTTTTTCAATTCGTCTGAAAGATGGATCCTGATTGGAAATGTACCTTCTTTTGTCCCGTCCGACTCACACTGCAGCGTATAATCCTTTCCCTCCTGCAGACTTTCCATAAAATCCTGCGCTGTATACTTCTTCTGTTCATCCAGCACCGTCTTCATCGCACCTTCTCCACGGACATCTACGGAAAACTTTGGCATCTCGCTGTCCTGATACATCGTCTCGGATTTTGCTTCCAGTGAGATCACAGCCAGCCCGCTCTTTTCTGAAGCTGCTGCCGTACTGAATAAGATGACTGACAGCAGACAGAGCACTGCTATGCTGATCAGTTTTTTCTTCACGCGCTCCCTCTTGCGCGCGCGCTTTATCTGCCTCATAACCTATGTACCCCCTAAATCTTGTGTAAAAATGTATGTTTTTCTTTTAGTATACACAACTTTCCATCCGACTGCAATCGAATTCCCTTCGCATTTTCACACGAATTATATTTTTTCTGACCTGACACTCCCCAAATATTTTTTATGCAGGAAAAAAATACCCTCCACACCTGACGTCTTCTTGTCTGACCGGCATGAAAGGTATTTCCTTCCCTATCATTATTCTTCTGATTATTCTTCGTTTACTTTTTCTACCTGGATAATTGCAGATTTCTGCATCGGAATACGACAGTTTCTGTTATTTCCAAATTCTACGATCACATCATCATCTGTGATATCGATCAGTACACCATAAAATCCGCTTGTAGTCAGTACTGTATCCCCTACTTCCATCGAAGCGACCATCGCCTGAATTCTCTTCTGCTCTTTTCTCTGTGGACGGAACAGAAAGAACCACATACCTCCGATCAGTACTGCATACACTAAGATAATGGAAAACATTCCACCAGCTCCACCTGACGCTAATAAACCATTCATACTAAAAATCCTCCTACTTCTCATTTAAGCACTATTGCTATGATACACAATTTCTCCGGAGACATCAAGCTATTTTTAGAAATTTTATGATTTGTTTATATCTGCCCGCGTGTGAATCCTTCCAGCTTCTGTTTCTTGTATTCTTTATATCTTCCTTCCTCGATCGCTGTGCGGATCTCTTCCATCATATTATTATAGAAGTAAAGATTATGGAGCACGCACAGACGCATACCGAGCATCTCTTTTGCTTTCAGCAGATGGCGGATATACGCTCTGCTGTATTTGCGGCATGCCGGACACTGACACCCTTCTTCGATCGGTCTGTCATCCAGTTCATACTTCGCATTGAACAGATTCATCTTTCCATGATTCGTGTAAACATGCCCGTGTCTTCCGTTTCTGCTTGGGTAAACACAGTCAAAGAAATCCACACCTCTGTCGACCGCCTCAAGGATATTTGCCGGCGTTCCAACTCCCATCAGATACGTAGGCTTGTCCTGCGGAAGATAAGGAACCGTCGCCTCAATGATCCGGTACATATCCTCGTGGGATTCTCCCACTGCCAGTCCTCCGAGCGCATACCCGTCCAGATCAAGTTCCGCGATCCGTTTCGCATGTTCGATCCGGATGTCCTCATAGATTCCTCCCTGATTAATCCCGAACAGCATCTGCTGCTTATTGATCGTATCTTCCAGACTGTTCAGTCTTGCCATCTCTTTTTTGCAGCGCTCCAGCCAGCGCACCGTGCGGTCTACCGAATGCTGGATATAATTGCGGTCTGCCACACTTGACGGACATTCGTCAAATGCCATCGCGATCGTAGAAGCCAGATTGGACTGGATCTGCATACTCTCCTCCGGTCCCATGAAAATCTTCTTCCCATCAATATGGGAATGGAAATAAACACCCTCTTCCTTGATCTTTCTGAGTCCTGCAAGCGAAAACACCTGAAATCCGCCGGAGTCTGTCAGGATCGGTTTGTCCCACACCATAAATTTGTGCAGTCCCCCAAGCTTTTTGACTACCTCATCTCCCGGTCTTACATGGAGATGATAAGTATTCGAGAGTTCTACCTGCGTCTTGATTCCCTGAAGATCTTCGGTGGAGACAGCGCCTTTGATCGCCGCCGCTGTTCCCACGTTCATAAATACCGGTGTCTCGATCACACCGTGTACTGTTTTGAGTCTTCCCCTCTTGGCAAGACCGTCTCTTTTTATTAACTGATACATCTTTTTTCTCCTCTGATTTAGTAATGACAAATGACCGGAACTCCTGCGCTGATCAGATTCAGCAGCTGTCCTGCCTTGTCGATCGGCATGTTGATACATCCATGAGAACCGGCGCTCTGGTATAAGCTTCCTCCGAATGCCGGCTGCCAGTCTGCATCATGAAATCCGACTCCGCTCCATGTAAACTGCATCCAGTATCTGACTTCTGTCTCATAGATCGGCTGTCCGGTATCCGGATCCTTTTCCCCGACAAGGACTGACGGACTCTCCTTATAGAGTACATCATAAACTCCTTCCGGCGTAATTCTGTCCGGTGTCGGAAGCCCTGATACGATATCTGTTTCTAACACAACCGCTCCATCCTGGATATACCACATATGCTGTGCAGATAAATCTACTTCCGCATAAGTATTTCCCCAGTCTGTCGGTCCAAAAGATGCCGCCCGCTGCTCATAGACTGGCTCTCTCTGAACCGGCTGCCCGCCTGCGATATCTGCTTTGAGCTGCTCAATTTCCGCCGCCTCATCGATGCTCCATCCATAAGTTCCCCCGGATACAGTTGCGGCTTTTCCGGTCGGTGTCGTAAAGCTTCTTGTCTTCCCTACCGTATCATATCTGGAAGCCAGATCTCTCACATACCCGGAAATTCCATCTGTATTAAAGGTCACATTCATATTGTCATCCACGGTCACCCACTCTGCAAGCTTCGCCCGGTCGATTCCTTCCGGTGTCGGTCCCATCTGATAGGTAACCGTACCTCCGAGATACGAATTCATCTTGTCTTTTGCAGCAGTGACTTCCGGTGACTTCTCTGTGAATTTCGGCTTAATATAGCATCCTTCCTTCTCCAGATCGATCTCATGCTGAAATCCGTTAATCTTCTCTTTGATCTTCTGTCTGAACACTTCCTGGTCAAGCTGCGTGCCAACTACTTCCTTCGCGACCACAAATTCATTACCGTCAAAGGTAGGCTTCGCAGAGACAGACGGTGTCTGATTCTCCGGCTTCATGCACTGAAGGCCACTGATCAGCCCATCCAGAGCTACTTCATCATACTTTACCCCAACTTTCGCCTCTGCACTTCCTTTTTGGAACAGTGCACGGATCCACAGAAGTGCATTCTGGTCTTTCACGATCTTCTCCAGTTCCTTACCTGGAAGGTATTCCAGGGAAATATCCTCTCCACTGATGACCTCTGTACCGCCGTCATTCTCTTTTAACGTGAGTGTATAGCCTTTTACCTGCTTTTCCATATACGCTTCTACTTCTTTTACTGACTTCCCGGAAAAATCGTTTCCATTGATCGTTGTATTGAAATAGAAATGGTTTGTAAAATAGAACGCAAATCCAAGATAAACAAGAAGCAGCACCCCAAGAATGCCTCCCCCTGCAAACAATGCAGTCTTCCTGAACTTCTCTTTCCCTTTTTCACTTCTTCCGTGTCCCGCTGCCTGCTGTGCGGATGCTGTCCTTCTCACATGGTCGCTGCTTCTTTGCCCGCTCTGCTTTCCTGCATGACCTCCCGCAGCTCCTTCCTGACCGGATCTCTGTGGATGCTTTCTCTGCCCCTGACTTTGCTCCTGCTTATTTCCGGTTCTTCGTTTCTGAAGATTCTTTCCTCTCTGCTCCCGGATCTCTTTTGGAAGTTCCGATGTAAACTGCGCTTTCTGAAGCTCTGAGCGCTGCGGACGCGGTCTTTTGCTCCTCTTTTCTTTCTGATCTATCTTCCCTTCAGGTTCCTCTTCCCCCGGACTATCATCCAGACGATATGCAAAATATTCTATGTCATCTGTACGCTGGTCCGCGCGCTTTCCCGCAGATCCCTGGCGTCTTCTCTTATCATTCGTACCGCCCATATAGTATCCATTTCCTTTCTCTAAACAATATCTAGTAAACATTATAATACGTCCCTTTCTAAAAGTACAGTATAAAATAAGCATTGCCACTTTTTTTAACTTCTTATATAATAGTGACAAAAGTTTGTAATATTTTTGTCACGAAAGGAGTTTTACTATATGGCTGGTTCCTATTTTGGAAATTCATTCCGCATCACAACCTGGGGAGAATCTCACGGTCCGGCGATCGGCGTCGTGATCGATGGATGCCCTGCCGGACTTACACTTTCTGCAAAGGAGATCCAGTGTTTTCTTGACCGCAGAAGACCTGGACAGAGCCGCTACACAACACAGAGACAAGAATCCGATCAAGTCGAGATTTTGTCCGGCATCTTTGAAGGAAAGACTACCGGAACCCCGATCTCACTGATCGTCCGCAACCAGGATCAGCGCTCCAGAGATTATGGAAACATCGCTTCCTGCTACCGCCCCGGACACGCTGACTTTACGTTCGACAGCAAATATGGATTCCGGGATTATCGCGGAGGAGGACGCTCCTCCGGCAGAGAGACGATCGGCCGGGTCGCTGCCGGAGCTATCGCATCGAAGCTGCTCTCCGAGATGGGGATCACAGTCACTGCCTATGCCAGTTCGATCGGTCCCGTCACAGTCCCGACAGCAGAATACCACATGACGGAGATCATGGAAAATGCTCTGTATATGCCTAATAATACATATGCCAGTCAGGCAGAAATATACTTAAAAGACTGTATTGAGCATCAGGATTCTGCGGGAGGGATCATCGAATGCACGGTGCACGGAATGCCCGCCGGGATCGGAGAACCGGTCTTTGAAAAACTAGATGCCTGCCTTGCAAAAGCCATTATGTCAATCGGAGCAGTCAAAGGCGTGGAGATCGGAGATGGATTTCATGCCGCCGCTTCCCGGGGCAGCATCAACAACGATGGATTCACCTGCGAAAACGGTACTGTCTCAAAGATCACCAATCATTCCGGCGGGATCCTCGGTGGAATGAGTGATGGATCAGACATTCTTCTGCGCGCCGCAGTAAAGCCGACCCCTTCGATCTCACAGCCGCAGCAGACTGTGACAACTGCTTCTGAAAATATAGAGCTTTCCATTCACGGACGCCATGACCCGATCATTGTGCCGCGCGCAGTTGTTGTCGTAGAGTCAATGGTCGCACTGACACTGACCGACCTGCTTTTTGCCAATATGAGCGCAAGGCTGGATAAGATTCTTTCCTTTTATGAGAGATGATCTGCCTGTCACTGGCTGATCATCTTCCCCTCTCTTTTACAACCGTACCGCAATATCAAGATGCCCTGCGGGGAGCAATTACTTCCTGATCTTAAAATACAGTTCTATGTTATACCGGATATTTTGTGGTACGAGTTGTGATACACGTCACTTTTCCGTCAGAAACCCCGCTTTCTTTCTACGATACAAAAAACTCTTTACATTTCTTTTTATTTTTTCTTAATATTTCTTAAAAACCCTCAACACATGCATCCCCGCTCCTTCTGCTGCAGAAACTTTTCACTTCAGTTGCAGAAACTTTCCCGATTTTTCAATTGACTATTATCTGAAATAGAGTATAATAATATAGGCACATTTGTTTAGAAATAGTAAACTTTTTGTTTATTTATAATAGCATTTCAGAACAGAAAGGATGTCTGAACCGATGAAGATAGGCAATAAGCTAAAAGAGCTGCGCATCGAAAAAGGATTGACGCAGGAGGAACTCGCAGACCGCGCGGAACTCTCAAAGGGATTTATCTCCCAGATCGAACGGGATCTCACTTCTCCTTCGATCGCCACACTGGTCGATCTGCTGCAATGTCTTGGGACAACCCTGAAGGATTTCTTCTCCGAAGACTCTGAGGAACAGATTGTATTTCCAGAAGAAGACTTTTTCGAAAAAAATGACCCGGAACTGCACAACACAATCGAATGGATCATTCCCAACGCGCAGAAAAATATGATGGAACCGATCCGCGTCACGCTGCTGCCGGGCGGCTCTACCTACCCGGACCGTCCCCACGAAGGCGAAGAGTTTGGATATGTCCTCCAGGGGGTGATCCACATCCACCTTGGACAGAAAGTGTGCACCGCAAAAAAGGGGGAATCCTTCTATTTTACTCCAAACTGCGAGCATTCGATCCGCGCGGACAAAAAAACCGGAGCAAAATTTATCTGGGTCAGCACACCGCCCAGTTTTTAATGTGTTATCTCATTGCAATGTACGAAGCACGTATTGTATTTCATAAAACGAAGGAGGAGTGAGCATATGGCTAACAAATTAATCGATATCGTAAATGTATCAAAATCTTATGGTGACAACCTCGTCCTGGATGAACTGAATCTGTATATCCGGGAAAATGAATTTCTCACACTGCTCGGACCGAGCGGATGCGGGAAGACAACCCTGCTCCGGATCCTCGGCGGATTTGAGAGCTGTGATTCCGGACATATTATTTTTGATGGAAAGAACATCAATAATGTCCCTCCAAACAAGCGGCAGTTAAACACCGTCTTCCAGAAATATGCCCTATTTTCCCATATGTCCATCGCAGAAAATATTGCATTTGGACTGAAGATTAAAGGAAAATCAAAAGCATATATCAATGACAAGATCCGCTACGCGCTAAAACTTGTCAACCTGGATGGATATGAGAACCGTACACCGGACTCTCTGAGCGGAGGTCAGCAGCAGCGGATCGCCATCGCCCGCGCGATCGTCAATGAACCGAAGGTACTCCTTCTCGATGAACCTCTGGGCGCTCTCGACCTGAAGTTAAGACAGGACATGCAGTACGAGCTGATCCGCCTGAAAAATGAACTTGGCATCACCTTTATCTACGTCACACACGATCAGGAAGAGGCGCTTACGATGTCCGACACGATCGTTGTCATGAATCAGGGATATATCCAGCAGATCGGAACACCGGAAGACATTTACAATGAACCGGAAAATGCATTTGTCGCTGATTTCATCGGAGAAAGCAATATTCTTCCGGCAGTCATGGTCGAAGATAAGCTGGTCAAGATCCTCGGCGTCAATTTCCCATGCGTCGATGTGGGATTTGGAAAGAACAAACCGGTAGACGCCGTGATCCGCCCGGAAGATATCGATCTTGTAAAACCGGAGGAAGGGATCCTTGAGGGAGTCGTGACACACCTGATCTTCAAAGGAGTCCACTATGAGATGGAAGTCTCTGCCAATAATTTCGACTGGCTTGTACACAGCACAGATATGGTTCCGGTCGGCACGACGGTCGGCATCAAGGTAGATCCATTTGATATCCAGATCATGAAGAAGCCAGAATCTGAAGATGAGGAGGCGGCTGCAGTTGAAGAGTAAAAAATTACTTGCCGGTCCATATCTGTTCTGGTCCGTTTCCTTTATCATCATCCCGCTTCTGATGATCCTCTACTATGGTCTGACAAATCCGGATGGTGCTTTTACCTTTGCAAACCTTGCGAAGATCACAACACCGGAGAACTTAAAGGCGCTCGGACTTGCGCTTCTTCTCTCCCTTGTCAGTACGCTGATCTGCCTTGTCATGGCATATCCGCTGGCGATGATCCTCGCCTCAAAAGATGTCAATCAGACAAGTTTTATCGTACTGATCTTCATCCTTCCAATGTGGATGAACTTTCTGCTCCGCACACTTGCATGGCAGACTTTGCTGGAAAAAAACGGCGTGATCAACAGCATTTTGTCTTTTTTCCATCTGCCGGAGCTTGCAATCATCAACACACCGTACGCGATCATTCTTGGAATGGTCTATAATTTCCTGCCGTTTATGGTGCTGCCGATCTACAACGTGCTTGTAAAGATTGACAAAGACGTCATCAACGCCGCAAGAGATCTGGGCGCAAACAGCCGGCAGACATTTTTTAAGATCATCCTGCCGCTGACCGTTCCGGGAATCATCAGCGGAATCACGATGGTATTTGTCCCGGCGCTGACAACCTTTGTCATCTCCGACCTGCTTGGAGGAAGTAAGATCCTTCTGATCGGAAATGTCATCGAACAGGAATTTAAACAGGGAAGCAACTGGCATGTAGGTTCCGGTCTCTCCCTTGTATTGATGATCTTCATTATCCTCAGTATGGCTCTCATCGCCAAATACGATAAAGACGGGGAGGGAACTGCATTTTGATCAAAAATATATTACAGAAAATTTATCTGGGGCTGATCTTCATCTTACTGTATGCCCCGATCATCACACTTGTCGTACTGTCTTTCAACGACTCAAAGACACGGGCAAAGTGGGGCGGATTTACCGGGAAGTGGTACGTTGCCCTTTTTCAGAATGAGCAGATCATGAACGCACTCTACACAACGCTGATCATCGCGCTTCTGTCTGCGCTGATCGCCACACTGATCGGAACAGCCGCTGCGATCGGCATCCAGGCTATGAGAAAAAGGATCCGCACAACAATGATGGCGATCACAAACATTCCGATGTTAAATGCCGATATCGTGACCGGAATCTCCCTGATGCTTTTGTTCATCGCATTCCGGTTCTCGCTTGGATTTTCAAGCATCCTGATCGCACATATCACATTTAACATTCCGTATGTGATTTTAAGCGTCATGCCAAAATTAAAGCAGACAAACCGGCGTACCTACGAGGCGGCATTAGATCTCGGTGCCTCCCCGGTCTACGCATTTTTCAAGGTCGTATTTCCGGATATCCTGCCGGGCGTTTTCTCCGGATTTCTGCTCGCTTTTACGATGTCGCTTGATGATTTTGTCATCACGCACTTTACAAAAGGACCAGGCGTTGACACCTTATCTACGAAGATTTACAGCGAGGTTCGAAAAGGGATCAAGCCGGAGATGTACGCACTTTCCACGCTGCTGTTTGTATCCGTGCTGATCTTACTGATCCTGATCAACATATCTCCTTCTTCCAAAGAAGGCACAAAGAAAAAATACGTCAGCAAAAAGAGTAAAGCGGCACGCTTTGTATTCCGGAGACTTGTCCCGGCAGTCATGGCAGTTGTAATCATCGCCGGAGGATTTTTCTACGGTTCCAAACAGTCTGTCACCGGAGATAATCAGGTGATCGTTTACAACTGGGGTGAATATCTCGACCCGGAAGTAATTGAAATGTTTGAAGAAGAGACTGGCATCTCCGTTGTGTACGAAGAATATGAGACGAATGAGATCATGTATCCAAAAGTACAGTCCGGCGCCATCGCCTACGATGTTGTATGCCCGTCTGACTATATGATCCAGCGTATGATCGAAAATGACCTGCTTGCCGAGATCAACTTTGATCATATCCCAAATATCAAAAATATCGGCACACAATATATGGAACAATCCCGCCAGTTTGACGCGGAAAATAAATATTCTGTCCCATATTGCTGGGGAACGGTCGGAATCCTCTACAACAAAAAGATGGTAGACGAACCGATTGACAGCTGGTCTGTCCTCTGGGATGAAAAGTATAAAGACAACATCTTAATGCAGGACAGTGTCCGCGACGCCTTTGCAGTCGCATTAAAGTACCTCGGATATTCGTTAAATTCTACCGACCGGGATGAACTGGAAGCTGCAAAAGAGCTGCTGATCGAACAGAAACCGCTTGTGCAGGCCTATGTCATCGACCAGGTGCGTGATAAAATGATCGGAAATGAGGCCGCGATCGGTGTGATTTACTCCGGTGAGGCGATCTACACGCAGCTGGAAAATCCGGATCTGGAATATGTGATCCCAAAAGAAGGTTCCAACGTCTGGATCGACTCCTGGGTCATCCCAAAAAATGCAAAGCACAAAGAAAATGCAGAGGCATTTATCAACTTCCTCTGCCGCCCGGACATTGCAAAAATGAACTTTGATTACATCACTTACTCGACGCCAAATGTGGAGGGAAGAAAACTGATCGAAGATCCTGCGATCCGGAATAGTACCATCGCATTCCCGGATGCCTCTGAACTGGAACGCTGTGAGACGTTCCAGTTCCTCGGGGACGAAAACGATGCGCTCTACAACGAATTATGGAGGGAGATTAAATCAAACTGATGAGACGGACATTGACCTACACGATCCACCCCGGGCTGGCAGGCATGACGATCCATTCTTTCTTAAAACAGCAACAGTATTCCAGTCAGGTGATCACGCACTTAAAGCGTACACCTGACGGGATCTGCCGAAACGGAGTCTGGGCGCGGGTGCACGAAGTGCTGCAAAGCGGCGATATCCTTACGATTTCAATTGTCGAAGAAACATCCTCCGAACACATCGTTCCCGCGCCGCTTCCATTTCCGATCGTATACGAAGACGAAGATCTGCTTGTCATCAACAAGCCGGCAGGGATGCCGATCCACCCTTCGCAGGGAAATTATGACAATACACTGGCTAACGCTGCCGCCCATTACTTTGCTGTCCGGAAGATTCCATTTACATACCGCTGCATCAACCGCTTAGACCGCGATACGACCGGACTGCTGATCATCGCCAAACACATGTACAGCGCCTCTCTTCTCTCCAATATGGTTGCCAGAAGAGAGATCCACCGGGAATACCTTGCCATTGCTGCTGGTCTTGTAGAAGAATCCGGAACGATCACTGCGCCAATCGGAAGGATCGACGGATCTACGATTGAACGCGGGGTTGATTTTGTGCATGGCGATTCTGCCTGCACGCATTACAGACGGCTCGCCTTCCAAAACGGATATTCCCTTGTCTCCTTGCAGCTGGAAACCGGGCGTACCCACCAGATCCGGGTGCATATGAAATATATCGGTCATCCACTTCCGGGTGATTTTCTCTACAATCCGGAGGATACCTGCATCGGCCGCCAGGCGCTGCATTCTTACAGACTCTCCTTCGTCCATCCGATCAGCAAAAAGCCGCTCACCTTCACGGCTACGCTTCCGGAAGATATGCGGGCAGTCTTTCCGTCGGAGGAACTTTGTTTCCTTTAAACCTCTGACAAAAACAGAACTAAAAAAGAGCGGAACGCAAACGATTCTGATCCGGAAATCATTTCTTTTGCGTTTCGCTCTTTTTCTAAAACTATTTTTACACGTTTCAAACCGTTTTCACACGTTTCCAATACTTTTATCAGGTGGAAAGATCGTCTGTCGTCAGAAAATCAACTTCCTGCCTGGTCCACTCCTGCTTTTCTTCACTCTTGTTGTATGTCCAGACATTGACGCTGACCCCTCTGTCTTTTGCATATGCCATCACATCCCCGCTGATCCTTGCTGCCGAAATCCCACTGTGCGAAAGTTCTGCCACCTGGTCGACCGCTTCCTGCGTGCCTTCCTCCACAAGATATTTCACGCGGATCACCTCGGAACATTCCCGGATCTTTTTTAACTGGTCAAGATTTCCGCTCAGACAGACAACAGATTCTTCCATACCAAACTCCTGAATCTTCTGGATCAGTGGAACTACATCCTCCACGGCCGTAAATTTCAGATCTAACACTGCATTTGACCCGCTCTGCTGGCATACTTCAAGAAATTCTTCCATCGTCGGTACGCCCGCATACGGATATGCCCAGCTGTTGCTTCCGCTGTCTACCGTCAGCATCTGGATTTCTCCCAATGTCATCTCTGCGATCGTTCCGCTCCCGTCTGTCATCCGGTCCACTGTTGGATCGTGCATGCAGATAAAGGCTCCATCTGCTGTTTTGTGGATGTCAGCCTCAATCCCCCACACCCCGCTCTGCGCTGCCAGTTCATAGGCGGGAAGTGTGTTCTCAGGCGCTTCTGAGCTGTACCCGCGGTGGGCGATCACCTTTGTCCCGCTGTTTTTTACCGCCAGCTGGGTCGTCTCTGCAAGCGCCTGCTCCATCTTTCCGCCGAGCAGAGGCTTCGCCTCCCGGACTGTCGTCTCCGGGATCAGCCGTGTTTTCAGATCCAGCGTGTAACTTCTGCTGTACAGGAGGACACCCGCCGCAGCACAAACCAGGATACCTGTCATACATCCGAGAAGGATCTTCTGCCTCCGCACCTGCCTGCGCCGCAGCGCCTTCATTCTTCTGAGCTTCTGCTCTCTTACTGTATACTCTGACATGTCCGTCACCTGTTATACCTGAAAGCATCCGCCGCCGATAAATTCCCGCAGGAGAGAATTTTTCGGGATATTCTCACTTCCGACGCCTACAAAATATTCGAGGAATTTCAGAAGTCGTTTTGCCTCTGTATACTCTTCACAGTCTTTGTCAATCCCAAATAAGATTGGCTCCGCGTACTGTTTCAGCACCGCCAGTTCATAGATCAGTGCAGAGTTAAACATCACATCTGCGTCTTCCTGGTAAGGGAAAATATTTTCCTCCTCCCCGCGTCTGACAGACGGCCACATCCGGATCGTCTGCTGCGCCGAAGTTCCTCTTGTCCTTGCGTCCCGCACAAGTCTGCGGATCAGGCGCCCGTCTGTCGTCGGGATCCGGTTATGTTCATCGATATTTAACTGGGTCAGTGCGCTGATATAGATCTTGAATTTATTTTCTGCTGCCAGCTGATAAGTCATCGCATCATTCAGACAGTGGATCCCCTCGATCACAAGCACATCATTCTTTCCAAGCTTCTTCGGCTTTGAAGTGTATTCCCGCTTTCCAGTCTTGAAATTGAAGGTCGGAAGCTGCACTTCTTTTCCTGCAAGAAGATCGGTCATATCCTGGTTAAATTTCTCGAGGTCGATTGCCTCAAGACATTCAAAATTATAATTGCCGTTCTCATCTTTCGGCGTCAGTTCCCGGTCAACGAAATAATTGTCTACCGCGATCGGATGCGGTACCAGCCCATTGACTCTGAGCTGCACAGACAGTCTGTGGGAAAAGGTTGTCTTTCCTGAAGAAGACGGACCTGCGATCAAAATAAACCGAAGCTCCGGTCTTGCCGCGATCTGTGCTGCGATCGAAGCGATCTTGCTCTCCTGAAGCGCCTCCTGCACGAGCATCTCCTCGAGGATATCTCCCTTCGTAATAATGTCATTCAGTTCTCCGACCGTCTCAATGCCCTGCATATCTCCCCATCTTGTCGACTCTTTTAACACCTCAAACAATTTATTCTGCGGTGCAAATGGAGGGACTACTTTCGGCGCCTGCGCCACCGGCATCTGGATGACAAATCCTTCGTCGTATAAATGCAGTTCAAAATATTTCAGATACTTTGTACTCGGAAGCATATATCCATAATAGTAGTCTTCAAATTCATTCAGACTGTACAGATTGACCTTAGATCCTCTGCGGTATTCAAAAAGCTTCTCTTTGTCCACCATGCCATACTGATGAAAAAGCGCTGTGGCATCCGGCGTCGATACGCTTCTCTTCTGAATCGGCATATCCGCCGCCACCATATCCTGCATGCGGATCGTCACCCGGTTTAAGAAATCCTGATTGACTGCTACATTTCCTTCCACTTTACAATAATAGCCTTTGCTGACGGAGTAAAGGATCCTCACCTTATCGATGTTCTCATGCCCCGCCACATTGTAGACTGCCTTTACAAGCAGAAGACTCATGCTCCTGCGGTATGTCTGATTACCGATCTCTTCACCGGTTGTGACAAACTTTAATATACAGTCTTTTTTCAGCTTTTTCCCGAGCTCCTGAAGACGATTATCCACGAAAACAAGTACGATGTCATTTTCATACTCGGACTGAAAGTCTTCCGCGATCTTCTCATATGTGGTTCCCGCCTCATACTGGCGGAGAACATTTCCTACCTGAACGGTATACGTCTGTTTTTCCAACTGTTTCCCTTCTTTCTTCCCAGTCACCTACATTTTATGCTACACAACAGAAAACGGATGCCGGACCGGGGCACACAGGATGTCCAGTTCCCCGAATCTCTCTTCCAGAAACGCTTTCATATCTTCTATAAAAATATATTCCAGTCCATAGTGTCCGGCATCAATGATCGTCAGCCCCTGCGCTTCTGCATCAATCCCGGAATGATGATCGATATCTCCGGTGATCAGCACATCTGCCTGCCTGCCAAGCGCCTCGCCAATCACACTTTTTCCGGAACCCGGACAGATTGCTGCCTTCCTGACTGTTCGTTCCAGATCCCCGAATACTTTCACCTGCGGAAGTGCAAACCGTTCCTTGACAAGTGCACAACATTCTCTTACCGTCATCGGATCCGGGAGCATCCCTGTCTGTCCGATCCCTTTTTCCGGATCTCCTGCTGCAGTTACTTCTAATACTTCCACAGACTCCAGTCCCAGCCGCTCCGCGGCAAGTCCGCCCATTCTCAGTACGTCATAATTTGTATGCATCGCATAATAGGAAATATCATGCTGCAAAAGCTGTACAATACGATTCCCAATGAAATCCTGATCTGAAATCTTCTTCAGCCCTCGAAAGATCAGCGGGTGGTGGGTAATGATCAGATCAGCCTTCTTCTCCACCGCATCCCGGATCACTTCCTCTGTCACATCCACTGCAAGATAAACTCTTTTGATCTCCTTGCTGCCGCGGCCGGCAAGCAGACCTACATTATCCCACTCACAGGCATACGAAACCGGATATACTTCTTCGATCTTCTCTGTCAATTCTCTGCAAAGCATCTTTCGCTTCTCCTTTCTCCTGGATTTTCATGATCTTCACACTCTTACCCGCGCGATTTCTTATCACAGACCAGCGTCTTGTCTTCCCACTGTTTCAGCAGTTCTTCCACACATAAGATTTCCTTAGAAAGGCTCTCTCTTCTTCTGAAAATATGTTCCCCGGTCTTTCCATCCAGCTCTCCAAATACCTTCCGCTTCGTTTCCAGTTCTTTTTGCAGAAACTGTTTCAGTACCGGATGTCTCTGCGCCAGAAGGATTTTCCCATAGTTTGCCTCCTCGCACGTCAATCCATATGGATTTCCCGGGCGTACTTTCATCATTGGATAAAACTTGCCATCCTCCAGCACCATATCTTCGTCGAGGATCTCATATCCCCGCTCTGCCAGATAGGTGCGTACTTTGAAAAGTTCTGACTGCGGCTGTAAGATCAGTTCTTTCATACTTTCTGCAACTGCTCTGCTCTCCTCCAGAATCCGGATCGTCAGCGCACCGCCCATTCCTGCAACAATAGCGCAGTCTGCTTCGCCTATTGCCAGTTCTTTCATTCCGTCAGACCTTCTCGTCCCGATCCGTTCTAAAAGACCTGCCGCCGCAATATGCTCCCTCGCACGTGCGAGCGGCCCGGCATTGATATCCATCGCAACCGCGCGCGGACATCTCCCTTCCTGCACAAGCGCAATCGGAATATAGCCATGGTCTGTGCCGATATCTGCCAGTACCATTCCGTCATCTACAAAGTCTGCCACCGCACGCAGCCGCTCTGATAATTCTGCCATCCTCTTTCTTCCTCTCTAGTCCAGATAATCTCTCAGTTTCCGGCTTCTGCTTGGATGACGCAGTTTTCGGAGTGCTTTCGCCTCGATCTGACGGATTCTCTCTCTTGTGACATCAAATTCTTTTCCGACCTCTTCCAGTGTTCTCGCACGTCCGTCATTCATACCGAAACGAAGTCTTAATACCTTCTGTTCTCTGTCTGTCAGCGTGCTGAGTACTTCGTTTAGCTGTTCCTTTAACAGCGTTGCTGCCGCTGCCTCTGACGGAACCGACACATAGTCAACCTAGATGAAATCACCGAGATGGCTGTCTTCCTCCTCACCGATCGGTGTCTCCAGAGATACCGGCTCCTGGGAAATCTTGAGAATCTCTCTGACTCTGTCTACCGGCATATCAAGTTCTTTTGCGATCTCCTCCGGAAGCGGCTCTCTTCCCAGTTCCTGAAGCAGCTGTCTGGAAACACGGATCAGCTTATTGATCGTCTCTACCATATGAACCGGAATACGGATCGTTCTTGCCTGATCTGCGATCGCTCTTGTGATCGCCTGGCGGATCCACCAGGTTGCATATGTGCTGAATTTAAACCCTTTGTTGTAATCGAATTTCTCTACTGCCTTGATCAGTCCGAGATTTCCTTCCTGGATCAGGTCAAGGAACAGCATTCCTCTTCCGACATACCGTTTTGCGATGCTGACAACAAGACGAAGGTTCGCCTCCGCGAGACGCTTCTTCGCATCTTCATCGCCTTCCTCCATCCTTCTTGCAAGCTCGATCTCTTCCTCCGCGCTTAACAGCGGCACTTTTCCGATTTCTTTCAGATACATGCGGACCGGATCTTCAATGCTGATCCCATCCGGCACAGAGAGGTCGATCTTCTCCATGTCCACCTCATCTTCGTCCGTGAGCATGATCTCGATATCATCATCGTCATCATCTCCCTCACCGATCCTCAGGACATCGATATTGCTCGCCTCGAGCGCCTCGAAGACTTTATCCATCTGCTCAGAATCCAGTTCCATATCAGAAAAGAAATCATTGATCTCCTGCAGTTCCAGAATACTTTTCTTCTTTTTCCCAAGTGCAATGAGTTCTTTTACTTTCTCGATCAATTTTAATGTATTTTCTTCCATTCGTGTCTGTCCTCCATAACTTGTTTCTATTTTATCCTTAATTGATGGAAATATGCAGTTTCTGCAGATCCTGCACCGCTCTTTTTCCTTCCATCAGTCGCTGTAATCCCGCAATATCCGTCGGGTCTAAATTTCTTGTGGCCGTCTCGATACTGTTCTCTTTCACACGGATGATCGTCTCTTTGAGTGCTTTCTCCTGCTCGCTTTTTGTCGTCAGTTCCCGGATCTTTGTGTGGAATAAAGATGCCACCTCCCGGTGTTCATCCTCATCGGTAAAATGATTCATGATCTTCGCAGGATTGACTTCTCCCTTCTCATACTGCTCATAGAGCAGCGTGGCAACCGTCCGGTAAAGCTCTGTCGTGAAATCTTCCGGCACGATATAGTTCCGGATCATGCCAAACAATCTCTCATCCTCGATCATCCATGTCAGCAGGATCTTCTGTGACTGGAGCATGCCGTCTTCTTTCTTTTGCTCTTTTGTATGTGTCACCCTCGGCTTTGCCACCGGCGATGCCATCCCTGCCTGTACTGCCGCCTTTGCAACGAGCTTTCGAAGACTGTCATACCCGATGTGATAGGCTTCCGCCACCGCATCAATATAATTGTTGCGCTCGATCTCCTCCTCAAATTGTGCCAGCCGCTTTGCTGCCTCATAGCAGAACTCGGTCTTTCCTTCCGGCGTATGCATATCATACTGCCGCTCAAGCATCTCGAGACTGAACAAAAATCCATTTCTCGCTTTACCGATCCGCTGTTCAAATTCCTCTGCGCCAAGATTCTTGATAAATTCATCCGGATCCTTATAGGGATCCATCCGGATCACCCTGGCAGTAATCCCGGCTTCTTTTAAGATCGGTACGGCGCGAAGCGCTGCCTTTGTACCCGCCTCATCGCTGTCATAAGTCAGATAGACCTCATTGACATACCGCTTGATCAGGGAAGCATGCCCGGCTGTCAGCGCAGTCCCGAGCGAAGCAACCGCATTGGTAAATCCTGCCTGATGCAGAGAGATCACATCCATATATCCCTCACAGATCAGAAAATATGGCTTTCTGGATGTGCGCGCCCGGTTCAGTCCATAGAGATTCCGGCTCTTGTCAAAGATCAGTGTCTCCGGTGAGTTCAGATATTTCGGCTTTCCATCCCCCATGACGCGGCCGCCAAATCCAATGACACGGTTGTTCGCATCCATGATCGGAAACATGACACGGTTCCAGAACTTATCATAGATCCCATGTTTCTCATCGGTATTGATAAGCCCTGCCTGCCGGATCAGATCATCTGAATACCCCTTCGCCCTCAGAAATTTATACAGATCATCACTGTACTTATTGGAATACCCAAGTCCAAACTGTGTGATCGTCGTATCTGTAAGCCCCCGGTCTGTCAGGTAACGGTATGCGTGTTCTCCGTTTTTTCCTTTTAGCTGCGAATAAAAGTACCGCCCGGCAAGCTTGTTCATCTCAAGAAGGGTCTGCTTCAGATTTGCCTTCTCTTTTGCCTCTTTTGAGTACTCCGCCTCCGGGAGTTCCACCCCTGCGCGTTCTGCAAGCATCTTCAGCGCTTCCACAAACGAATAATTCTCATATTCCATAATAAATGTAAAGACATTGCCCCCTGCCCCGCAGCCGAAGCAGTAGTACATTTGTTTATCCCTGCTCACAGAAAAGGACGGGGATTTCTCACTGTGGAACGGGCAGAGCCCAAAGTAAGAACTTCCCTTTTTCTGCAATTTCACATAGCCGGAAATCACATCTACAATATCATTTTTCATGCGGACTTCTTCCACGATATCTTCTGAATAATACATGATTTCCCCCTTTCCAAAACTGTCTCAAACTCCTTACGTTATAAGTATTCGACAAAACTTTCTTATTTCCTTTAAATTTTCCAGGATTCTGGAATAAATATTTCCTGATACTGCTTTACCGCATACAGATCTGTCATTCCGGCGATAAAATCACAGATATGCTGCTCCTTTTCTCCCTCGCCCCGCCCGATCCGTTCCCGGTACTTTGCCGGAAGCGCTGCAAGATTCTCTATGTAATACCGGTAAAGCTGTTCGACCAGATGCACCGCCTTCTGTTCTTCCACCTTCGCCCGCGGATTCTGGTAGACCTCTGCAAACATAAACTTGCGAAGCTCTGCAGTTGCCTCTCCGATCTCCGCCGACATCCGGATTTCCGGCCGCTCCATACTCTGTGTGATCACATCGTGGATCATCGTATTCATCCGTTTTCTGGAAGAATCCCCCAGCGTCTTTCTCAGCTCTTTTGGAATCATCTCCTCTGTCAGGATCCCTCCTCGGATCGCATCATCGGTATCATGTGCAATGTAGGCGATTTTATCAGACAGCCGCACGATCTGTCCCTCCAGAGTGGACGGCCGCCCGGCGGTCTTGTGATTTAAAATACCGTCTCTAACTTCCTTTGTCAGATTCAGTCCCTCTCCCTGGTTCTCCAGCACTTCCACAACCCGCACGCTCTGTTCGTTGTGCCGGAATCCATGCGGGCACACCTGATTTAATGCCCGCTCCCCGGCATGTCCATATGGGGTATGTCCAAGATCATGCCCGAGCGCAATCGCCTCGGTCAGATCTTCATTCAGCCGAAGCGCTTTGGCGATCGTTCTCGCATTCTGCGATACTTCCAGTGTATGGGTCAGCCTTGTCCGGTAATGATCCCCTTTCGGCATCAGAAATACCTGCGTCTTCTGTTTCAGTCTCCGAAATGCCTTGCAGTGCAGGATCCGGTCCCGGTCTCTCTGGTATACCGGGCGGATATCGCACGGCGCCTCCTCTCTGTCCCGCCCTTCGGAATTGATGCTCTTTGCCGCATAAGGACTTAAATATTCCAGTTCTCTCTGTTCCATCTGCTCTCTGATCGTCATCCATTCACCTTCTTATCTTATTATTTCAGGATGCGGGAAAACGATGCAAAAAAGGAACTATACATCTCTGTACAATTCCTTTCTCTGCCACTCCTCTCCATCCACATGTGTTTCCCAGCTCAAAAAATCCGCTCTTACCATTCTCAGGCTTTCCCAGTACCCGGAGCCTTTTCCACTCTCACAAAAACAAGCTGCAAATCTAAACTCCCCTGACTAAGGCATGGGGTGTTCGGCATATCTGCTAAAAATACGCCAGAAGCCGCCTCTTCCTGTGAAATGATAAAAAGGCATTTACAGCTACCTGTAAATGCCTGACATGCAGGAGATGGGACTTGAACCCACACGATCGCATTGATCACAAGATCCTTAGTCTTGCTCGTCTGCCAGTTCCGACACTCCTGCATCTCGCATATGTATTCACTTTTGAGCAATCTCATATGCTCCGAATGTACCCGGTCCATCTGAAACAGCAATGCAGGAGATGGGACTTGAACCCACACGATCGCATTGATCACAAGATCCTTAGTCTTGCTCGTCTGCCAGTTCCGACACTCCTGCATGTCAACGTCTCTATGTCCGTCGTACAAACGATATATTACCATCCTTAGAAATGAATGTCAACACTTTTTTTAATTTTTTATTCAATTTGAGTAATTTTATTTTTTCACCCCTCATCCACTTCAATCCTTTCTGCTTTCCGACCTTCCGGTTTGAAAAATTTTCTTCCTTGTTCCCTTCTTTTTTTCCATCTTCCCCTTTACAATAAAACAATGTTGTGCTAATATCGTTTTAAACAAAACAATGTTTTATCGATACTTTTTTCACGCAACATTGTTTCGCCTATTTCACAATAAATCATGAATCCTACAAGGAGGTGCTGTATGGATATTTCTAAAAAAGATCTTCTGAAAACAACCGGGATCTCCTATGGACAGCTCTATCGCTGGAAGCGGGAGGGGCTGATCCCAGAAGAATGGTTTGTCAAGAAGTCAAGTCCGACCGGGCAGGAAACATTCTTTCCAAAAGAACTGATCTTAAAGCGGATCCAGTCGATCCAGACTTTGAAAGATCACTATTCCCTCGAAGAGCTTGCAAAGCTCCTCTCCCCGGAGATCACCAACCGGATCTTCACCGAGGAAGAGCTGGAAGCTTTTACAGAGATCGATGTCAGTGTCGCGGCAGATTTCATGGACGTACTTGACAAAGACACATTTACCTTTATTGAAGTGCTTGTGATGATCACACTCTGCAGATGGAAAGAGCATGGTCTGATCCAGGAAACAGAACTGCATGACCTGATCCCAAATGTGGCGGTGACCGCCGCCAAGATCACAGAGATCCGGACAACGTTCCTGCTTCTTTACGTAAACAGAGAACCTTATGCCATATTTCTTGTCAACCCTTCCCCGGAAGGAATGCTTTTACTCGATCAGCGGATCAAGATCCTCTCTCAGATTTCGCTTCAGGAACTCTGCAACGAGATCAAACTGAAATACAAAGATACGTTTTCCTTTGCATTTGATGATGAGGCAGGCAAAAACAGGTAAACTTTTCAACACATTTCAACAAAATTTTCAGGCAGTCTTTTGCACTGCGCAAACAAGGAGGCAATTTTTATGAAAACGAATACATCTATCAGCGGTTCTGGAAAAATCACACAAGGAGAATACGATTCCATCAAGATCAGCGGCAGCGGTACGATCGAAGGTCCGGTAAACTTTGAGACACTCAAAGTCAGCGGCTCCTGCAAGGTGCGCCCGGACTCTGTCCTCGAGGGAAATGAAATGCACATCAGCGGATCGATCCATTCACAAAGTGACATGAAAGTAAATACAGTCCATATCAGCGGTTCCATCCACTCCGAAAAAGATATCCGGGCACACTCCCTCAAGATCAGCGGCTCCTGCCACCAGCAGGGAAAAATTTATGCGGATGAAATCTATCTTTCAGGTTCTATCAAAAGTTCTGGTGAAGTCAATGCAGATTTCGTCGAGGTCAGCGGAATTGCATCCTTAAACGACTTATTCGGAGAAAAGATCACTTTCCTCTCAGCAAACTGCAACAACTTTGGCTTCTTCCGGTTTGCAAAACAGCGAAAGCTCAGCACGGTAAAAAATATTGAATGCACGACGCTCGAAGCTGCCTGCCTTCAGTGCGATACGATCAGCGCTGAAAATATCACTCTGACGGACGGCTGTATCGTAGACCATATCCAGTGTGACGGTACGCTCTCCTATGACAGCACCTGCCAGGTCGGAACGGTAGAAGGAACCTGCACACAAAATGTATTATCCCTGCCTGGCAAATAGAAAGGGATTCCCTTGAAATTTTCCTGAAAGACCAGATGGTATCTGCACACAAAGAAAAAGTCCTGCGCGGGAGATCATCTTTCCCGCGCAGGACCCGCCTGTTATCTCATATCTTGATCCTTCTGCCATTTGACATGGCACTCCCCATAGCTAATGCAAAAGGATTTACAACACATCCGATCATTCTGAATACATTCTATAATGTATTCAGTTCTTCTGCCGCCTGGTGAAGATTCTCACGGATTGAGATTTTCTGCGGACAGACTTTTTCACATTTTCCACAGCGGATGCACTGGTCTGCTTTCGCTTTCTCATCCATCTGAGCCCATTTCTTCTTTGTCTGCTCTGTATTCTGATACACTGCCTGATCATTCCAGATTCTGAAATTTCCCGGAATGTCCACGCCTGCCGGACATGGCATACAGTACGCACATCCGGTACAGCCATTTTTCACACGCGCCTTCAGTGTGGCTGCTGTGCGCCCGATCAGATGCTGCTCTGCCTCCGACAACGGCTCAAACTGTCCGAAAATACCAAGATTATCTTCCACCTGCTCCATCGTGCTCATACCGCTCAGGATTACTTTTACATTTGGAAGTGTTCCGACAAAGCGAAGCGCCCACGATGCCACACTTGCATGCTTTCGTTCTTTTGCCAATTCTTCCTCAATCTCTGACGGAAGGGAGGCAAGCATTCCTCCTTTGACCGGTTCCATAACAATGACCGGGATCCCTTTTTCCTCAGCCAGATGATATCCTTTCAGCCCTGCCTGGATCTCGGTATCCATGTAGTTCAGCTGGATCTGACAGAAATCCCATGGATAGTAATTTAAGATCTCCTCAAAGACTTCATAATCGTCATGGAAAGAAAATCCAAGATAACGGATCTTTCCTGCTGCACGCATCTCCTCTAAATACGGAATGATCCCAAGCGCTTTGACTTTCTCAAATTTTGCACGATCAAGCGCATGAAGCAGGTAGAAATCCACATAATCCTTCTGCAGACGCTCCATCTGCTCCTCAAAAATCTTTTTCGCATCTTCCAGCGTATCCAGCTTCCAGATTGGCAGCTTTGTGGCAAGGTAGTAAGAATCACGGTCGTATTTTTCCAGCACGCTTCCCACGAAAGGTTCACTGTCCCCATTGTGGTACGGGTAGGCAGTATCAATGTAATTGACGCCTGCCGCGATCGCACGGTCGATCATTCTTTCAGCTTCTGCCTCATCAATCTTCTGATCTGCGGTCAGTGGAAATCTCATACATCCAAATCCAAGAAGCGATGTGCTGATCCCCAGTTTTTCAAATGTTCTCTGTTCCATAAAAGATCCCTTCCTTTTCTGCTAAAATATCATTCCCATTTTTATATCATTTTCATTTCTATGTCTGACCTGATTGCTCCCGCTACCCTTCTGCTCTGACTGCCCACCGCATCTTGGTGGAACGTGCACGGCTGTTGCGGCTGCATTCTTCTGCGGAAGGACGGATCACATCCGTGGCGATCTCGCTGTAGATCCCTGCCTTTTTCAGTTCCTTAAAGGCTTTTTTCACGATCCGGTCCTCCCCAGAGTGGAACGTAAGGATGGCCACTCTTCCTCCCGGTGCGAGCGCTGCCGGAAGCTTCTCCATGAAAGCATAGAGTACCTCAAATTCACTGTTGACATCGATCCGGAGCGCCTGAAAGGTTCGCTGGCACGATTTCTTTACCGCCTCTTTCTGCTCCTTCTCCGGCAGAAAAGAAAGCGCCTCCATGATTGCCTTCTGAAGCTGTGTCGTCGTCTCTACCGGTTCCCCTTTTCTTAATGTTTCCATCACCACAGCGGCGATCTCCTCCGCATAAGGCTCATCGGAATTTTCCCACAGCATGCCTGCCAGCTCTTCTTCTGTTACCTCTTTCAGACGCTCTGATGCCGGAACCCCTTTCTGCGGATTCAGACGGAGATCCAGCGGACCTTCCTTTTTATAGGTAAATCCTCTCTCCGGATTATCGATCTGCATCGATGAAACCCCGAGGTCTGCAAGTACAAAATCAAACGGTCCCGCCTCTGCCGCGATCTGGTCAATATCAGCAAAATTCATCTGGCGGATTGTCAGGATCTCCTCCCCGTATCCAGCTTTTTCCAGCCGCTCTTTTGTCTTGACCGACTCGATCGGGTCCACGTCAAGCGCATACAGATGTCCCTGCCCCTGCAGGCATTTTAACATTTCTTTCGTATGTCCTCCGTAACCAAGCGTGGCGTCAAGCCCTTTCTGTCCCGGCTGGATCTGAAGAAATTCAAGGATTTCCTTCACACAGATGGAAATATGCATTCCAACCGGTGTTCCCCCTTTCTGGATCACTTTCTCGATCGTTTCCGGATATTTTTCCGGCTGAAGCTCCTTATACTTCTCCTGATAGTTGCGCGGGTGTGTTCCTTTATAGCGGACTCTGCGCTTATGCTTCTTTTCTTCTGTCTGACTATCCGCCCGAGTTGTATTATTCTGCCCTTCGTTTAAAATCATTTCCTCCTGCTCTTTCATAAACGCCTCCTCCTGATCAGATCCCCGGACAGCACCTTACTGCCTGCCCGGCTTTCTGTTTCTTTCTTCATCTTTCTTTTTGCAGTCCGTCCTCTGCTTCTAGAGAATCTCTGTCACCTGGTAATCCTTCGCCTCCACAGCTTCTTTTAAAACATCCGGTAAAACTTCCTCACTGAGTGTCACAACCGCAGTCCCTGCTTCATGACTTACAACAGCCTCCTCGACACCCTGGATCGCCTCCAGTGTTTTCTTCACGGTCGCCTCACAGTGTCCACACATCATTCCTTCAATCTTCATTGTTTTCTGCATGATCAATTCCTCCTCTTTCTTTTGGTTTTTGTGTCTGTTTCTTTTTTTATCTTTTCCTGCATCTTCCAGCCGGAATAAATTCAGCCGGAGTGCATTCGTCACAACGCAGAAGCTTGAAAGGCTCATTGCCGCAGCTCCAAACATCGGATTTAACTTCCAGCCAAACAGCGGATACCATACTCCTGCTGCCAGTGGGATTCCAATCACGTTGTAGAAAAATGCCCAGAACAGATTCTCATGGATATTTCTCAATGTTGCCCTGCTAAGCCGGATCGCCGCCGGAACATCACTTAATCTGCTCTTCATCAGCACGACATCTGCCGCATCGATCGCCACATCTGTCCCTGCACCGATCGCGATCCCGATATCCGCTCTCGTAAGCGCCGGAGCATCATTGATCCCATCTCCTACCATAGCAACTTTTCCCTTCTTTTTCAATGCCCGGATCGTACTTTCTTTTCCTTCCGGCAAAACTCCCGCGATCACCTCGTCGACACCCGCCTGCGCTCCGATCGCTTTTGCCGTCCGCTCATTGTCCCCGGTCAGCATCACGACGTGGATCCCCATGTTCTGCAATTCCCGGATTGCCTGCGGACTGTCTTCTTTAATCACATCCGCCACCGCAATAACCCCTGCCAGTTTTCCTTCTTTTGCAAAGAACAGAGGGGTCTTCCCTTCTCCTGCAAACTGCTCTGCTGCCAGCTTCATCTTCTCAGAAATTTCGGCCTGCTCCCGGATAAAATTCAAATTTCCCCCGGCAAGCTTCATCCCCTGCCATGTCCCGGTCAGCCCATTTCCCGGAACTGCCTGAAAATCACTGACAGAATATGACGGGATATTCCCCTGGCTCTTTGCCCTCTGCACAACCGCATGCGCCAGTGGATGTTCACTCTTTTGTTCCAGCGCATAGGCAAATGCAAGAAGTTCTTCCTCTGCCACACCATCTGACGGAAGAATATCTGTCACTGCCGGCTTTCCATTTGTGATCGTCCCGGTCTTGTCAAGCGCAACAATCTCTGTCTTCCCGGTCTCCTCCAGAGATACCGCAGTCTTAAACAGAATTCCATGCTTTGCACCCATTCCGTTTCCGACCATGATCGCCACCGGCGTTGCAAGTCCCAGTGCACACGGACAGCTGATCACGAGCACCGCGATTCCTCTTGCCAGTGCAAATCCAATGCTCTGCCCTGCCAGAAGCCACACAATGACAGTCACTGCCGCGACCGCCATGACAACCGGCACAAACACGCCGGACACCTTATCCGCCACTTTTGCGATCGGAGCCTTTGTCGCCGCTGCATCACTGACCATCTGAATGATCTGAGAGAGTGTCGTATCTTCCCCGACTCTTGTCGCCTCACATTTCAGAAAGCCGGACTGATTTACTGTTGCTGCCGACACCAGGTCTCCTTCTTTTTTATCCACCGGGATACTTTCTCCCGTGAGCGCCGCCTCATTGACTGCACTGTTTCCTTCCAGGATTCTGCCGTCTGCCGGAATATTTTCTCCCGGTCTTACAAGAAAGATATCCCCTTTCCGGACCTGCTCGATGGAAACACGTTCTTCCTTTCCATCGCGGATCACGACCGCATGCTTCGGCGCCAGTCTCATCAGACTCTTCAGCGCATCGGTCGTCTTTCCTTTCGAGCGTGCCTCCAGCATTTTCCCTACCGTGATCAAAGCCAGTATCATTGCCGCAGACTCAAAATAAAATTCATGCATATACTTCATAACCTGCACCATATCTCCGCGAAGCTGTGCATCCGTCATCGCAAAGAGCGCATACGTGCTGTATAAAAATGAAGCGCCCGAACCAAGCGCGACAAGCGTATCCATATTCGGCGCCCGGTGCCACAGACTCTGAAATCCACTGATAAAAAATTTCTGATTGATGACCATCACCGCAATCGTCAGAAGCATCTGAATCAGTCCCATTGCCACATGATTTTTCTCCAGCACCTCAGGAACCGGCCATCCCCACATCATATGCCCCATTGAAAAATACATCAGCACGATGAGAAAGCCTAGCGATGCGATCAGACGCCTTTTCAAAGCAGGGGTTTCCCGGTCTTTTAACAGTTCCTCCCCACCAGCGTCTGACAAATTTCCACCGTTTCTCTGCCGATCCGGCTCCATTCCTTTTCTCTCTGCACCATACCCGGCAGCTTCTACCGCTGCGATCACCGCCTGCGGCTCTGCGCTTCCCTCTACTCCCATCGAATTCGTCAGAAGACTTACTGAACATGAAGTCACTCCGGGGACTTTTGCCACTGCCTTTTCCACCCGGGCACTGCATGCCGCACAACTCATTCCCGTAACTGTATATTGTTCCATTTTCTTCCCTCCTGCTATTTCATCAGCTTTTGCAATACCGTGACAAGCTCATCGATCGTCTCGTCTTTCCCTTTCCTGATATCTTCCGCCACACAGCTTCGGATATGGTTTGCAAGAAGCACTTTGTTAAAACTGTTGAGCGCCGCATTGACCGCAGACACCTGCACCAGGATATCCGTACAGTAGACACCTTCCTCCACCATCCGCTTGATGCCCCGCACCTGCCCTTCGATCCGGCTTAACCGGTTGATCAGATCACGGTATTCGTTATCTGTCCTTTCCTTCTTTTTATGACAGCATTCTTTTTGCTCTTCCATGACAGTTCTCTCCTTTGATCGTTTCTATGAAAATAAAATAATTGAGTTCTCTAGAATAGATTATATACCCCATTAGGGTATAATTCAAGTAGTTTTTCTGATACTGACTTTTCCTGCTTTTCGATAAAATAAGAGGGACCGATGACCTTTTCCCAATCATCAGTCCCTCACGTTTCCTATCCGTTTAAGGTTCTGTACCTATGTTATTATGAAAATTTCCGCCTATTTTCCCACTTCTTTATCTTTCGGCAAGATCACATTCAGCAGAATCGCAGCGATCGCTGTCACCACAACCGGAGATTTTCCAAACACCGTTGTCACCCATGCCGGAAGCTGTGCCAGCGCATCTGAGCATTGGGTGATCCCCATACCAAGCGCAACAGAAAGTCCCACAATCGAAGTGTTCCGGTATGTGAGCGGCTGCTGTACTACTAACTTGATTCCGGTCATTGCAATCGAAGCGAATACCGAGATCGTCGCACCTCCGAGTACACACTGTGGAATCGTTGTAAGAATCGCCGAAAATTTTGGAATAAATCCCGCCAGCAGGATGATCCCGGCAGCAAGGCCTAACACAATGCGGTTTACTACCTTCGTCGTTGCGACAATTCCGACATTCTGGCTGAACGTTGCCGTCGGAAGACCTCCGAAGAAAGCACCGAAAATATTTGTGATTCCATATCCTACAATTCCGCCTGACAGTTCCTTATCTGTAGGCTCTCTGTCCAGTCCGCCTCCGCTTGTCGCAGAAAGATCTCCGATGGCCTGCACCGAATTGATGATGAAGAGGATCACCATCGTCACAACTGCCGATACTTCAAACTTCATTCCAAAGTACATCGGTCTTGGAACCTGAAAAAGTCCCGCACCTTGCACTGCTGAAAAATCAATCATTCCGAAAAATCCGGATATAATGTATCCGACGATCATCCCAATCAGAATCGATGCCAGCTTCATGATTCCTTTTGCAAAATGATTCAGTGCAATGACAACGGCAAGTGTGATAAATGCCACGAGCCAGTTCTGCCATGCCCCATAGTTCGGCGAAGACTGTCCGCCTGCCATATACTTCACCGCTGTCGGATAGAGCGACAGACCAATCGTAAAGACAACGGTTCCGGTGATCAACGGCGGGAACAGCTTCCTTAATTTTGTCACAAAGATTCCGACAAAGACTGCCACAATTCCTCCGATCAACTGTGCCCCGAGAATCGTGGCAATGTCAAAATTACCAACGATCGCCTGCATACTTGGCAGATAAGCAAAGCTGACTCCCATAATGACCGGAAGTCCCGAGCCGATCCTTCCTCCAAGCGGGAACAGCTGGATCAATGTAGAAACTGCCGCAATGAACAACGCCGCCTGGACAAAGATCACCTTGTCACCCTCATTTAGCCCTGCCATCTCCGCGATCACGATCGCCGGCGTCACACATCCTACGATCATCGCCACCACATGCTGAAGTGCCAGCGGGAATGCCTGTGTCAGCTTCGGGACACCATTCAACTCAAATACCGATGCGTACTTCTTTTCTGTTTTCATTCGTCGTTTTCTCCTTCCATTCGCTTACGAACATGCTTTCAAACCTCTTATGCCAGGCTTGTCAGGCAAGATCTTTCTGATCTTTTCGCCCATACAGCAACTTAGAGCGTACCCGGATATCCGGGCGCGCTCCGTAAGCATGAATGCTGTTTCTTTTTTTCTTTTTCATTATAGAAATACGACATTCTGTTGTCAATGTTCCTTTTTATCTTTTTGTAGATTTTCAGGTTCACTGGCATCGGTCTCTTCCATCTGCACTTTTCTCTGTCTTTTTCTACTTTATCTCCTGAAGCGTTTTGAGCAGTTCTTCATACACCTCGGCAAACAAATCCGGGCTGTCCTTATATGTATAATTATTGGTAAAGACTTTTCCGATCAATCTGTCATGAGCTTCTTCATCTACCTTCCTTAACATCTGCCACAATGCCGCATCCTCTGCACCACGCCGCTGTGCCTCAAGGCGCATTCCAATTCTTGGTCCTTCCTCCCCCGGATAGACCAGGAACGAATCTCCGCATGGAAAATTTGTGCCGATTCCCGTATGATTCGGACAGCTCGTCCCCTCATATGGATTCATCTCCTCCGGAAATTGATTTAGTCCCCAGTGGAGGAAACCGGAAATCCGGTTCTTTGCACATCCCCAGAACAACATTCTCCCTTTGATCAGGGCAAAATCAAGGAATCTATTCAGCCAGTGTCCTTCCGGTCCACAGCAGACATACGTCCACACCGTTTCTCCAAGTCGGATCAATGTGTCAAACTCCTCTTTTTTCTTCTCATATCCGGCAGTCCCCGGAACCCAGATATCGATCCCGCCGCGAAACTCTGCCGAATCTACTGCTTCAATGATCTGGATCCCAGGAATATATTTTCTTAAAATTCCGGCTGCAAGATAATACTGTCTCTTGCGGGCTTCCAACGCTTCCCGGGTCTGGTAATGGATGTCCGGTTCATCATGGATATGGAACAATACTTGTTTCTCCCATCCATGTTTTGTCAGATAATCTGCAAGACTTTTTACAAAAGTCACGGTAAGCTCATACCCCTCCAGCGTTTCAAACGGAACCTCTTTTGCCATTGCACATGTAAAACGGTCTGTATACATATCCGGCATTCCATCCGCCTTTTTCCCGCGGTCAAGCAGCACACCAAGTTCCATGTACTGCATTCCCGCTTCAAAAAATGCTTCAATCTCCGGTGTCAGATATTCAAAATCAAACTGATACGGTTTCCTTGCCGTCACACACTGTTCATCAAGCTGGATAAAAAATACATTCTGGTGCATCCGGCGCATCGTCTGAATATAGTTTCGAAGCATTTGCAGATACTCTTCCGAGCCTTTTTCCACCCCATGGAAACGACAGATTGCCTCCCCGGAAAACCAGTTTGTGACCCAGAATGTATTTTCTGGTATCTCCACATCATAGATCTGAACAGTGGCGTGAAGCTGATAGTTCCCTTCTTTTGTCTTTGCAGTCACAGTCACCGGATATTCTCCGGCTTCCAACTCTTTCTCCGGACAGATGCAAAAGTACACTGCCGCTCTTCTGTCATTTTCACTGTCCCTCGCCGGAATCTTCCCGGTCTGCTGTTCCTTCAGACAATCATAAACGAAAAACGGCGCCTTTCTTGTCGCATATGCAGGTGTTTCTTTCTGCTCTTCTATAAGCACCATCGCGCCGCCTTGATTTTCCCCGTCTCCGGTATTGTATTCCACCGGAACTGCGATCATCTCATACCACTCCGCATGAAATCCATCTCCTTCGAAATCCATCTGGATCTCATCGCCTGCCGTATCAAGTAAAAGCTGAATCCCCTGCTTTCCATTTTTCGGCATTACAACCCGGATAGACTCCGGCAGCATCTCTGAGACACTGTCCGGATATAAAAACTCTTCCTTCTCTGTCAGAACTCCCTGATATTTCTTATCCATTCTTTTTCCCTTTCCTGCTCCTTATCTGTCTCAATTTTTTGTCTTTTACTGAACAGGCACAAACGTCCACTCATCGTTTGCATCCTCATTTTTCTCATAGCTCCACTGGATGACCGGAGCCCCTTCTTCCACAGAAGCATCTTTTACACACAGCGCTTTCCCGCTAAGCGCCGACATCAGTTTAAATGCCCCGCTCTCCGTCGGAACCAGATACCATCTCTGATTTGTTCCTCCGTGATAAGAATATGCCACTACTGGATTTCCGTTTGATGTCACCCCGGAATCCGCAGTCAGATCCACATAGGTTCCATCTGCCATATTCTGTATACTCCATGTCTGATCTGCATTCTGTGTCAATGTCCACTTTGTGCTGTCACTTCCACTCTCCGCCGAAGACTGTCTTAACTGGATTCCGTTCTGAGAATCTGCCGGAAGATCCAGCGCCTTTTTGCTTTTCTGATTGATAATCTGATAGGTTCCGCTTTCCGGAAGCCCTGCAAAATCACTGTCATAGTAAGTTCTCACATAATCTACAAGAAATTCTCCCGGTAGATACTCTTCTGCCGGTTTCCCCAGATGTCCTTCCAGACTAAGTACCATATGGCGGGAAAGTTCCACAAAAGAATCCTCCCTGCTTGTCTTCTCCCATGCAAGCTGTCCGTCAAAATAGAACCTCATTTTCCCATCTCTCCGCTCAAGTGCATAGGTATGATAGTCTGCACTGATATCTTCCAGCCCGGTTTTCCATCCATTTGTTCCTCGCTGAAGATGGATCGATGGACTCTGGTTCCATGTATGAATCGTACTTGTCATTTTTGTATAATCAAAGGTCTCCATAATATCAATTTCCGGATTCGGATTCAGCTCCCAGCTCAGCGGAGAAGACTGCATCCAGATTGCACTGAGTACATTCGCCTTTTTATCCAGCGCTTTTGCACGTACTTCCACATAGCTTGCAGTTCCCGGAACATCAAATTTGGATTCCACCGCCCCTGCCGTATAAGCTTTTCCATTGTAATCCTCTTTTTTTGCCGTGAGTACAAGATTTCCATCCCGTACGGATACATTTGCCGGAGAAAATGCAAGATCTGTCGTGACATCATACCAGATTCCATTCGTCCATTTACTCTCATCCAGACGGTCTCCGTCAAATTCATCGGAAGAAGCCGGCAGAAACGTCCAGTTTCCGCCTTCCGGCGGCGCTGCCTGCACTTCTGATTCTCCAAATCCATATGCGATCCCACAAACTCCCACAGCAATTGCTGCAAATTTTTTGAATTCACTTCTTTTCTTATACATATGACGTCCCCTTTCTTATACAAAAATATTTGAACAATTACCCTTTCACACCAGATGCGACAATACTTTGTTTTAACTGTTTTGAGAACAAAATCGACAGCAGGATCACCGGTGTGATCGTCACAACTGCAAGTCCCATTAACGCATTTTGTTTTGTCGCCACATTGTTAGAAATGTTATACAGCGCCACGTTTAATGTCCAGAGCTTCTGATCTTCTGTGACAAGCCATGCCCAGAAGAAATCATTCCAGTTTCCGATAAATGTCTGCAGCGCGATCAGTGAAATGATCGGCTTGGACAATGGCATGCAGATTCTTGTATATAAGTAGAAACTTCCCGCACCATCAAGTTCTGCCGCTTCAAAATAACTTCCCGGAATCTGGTCAAAGAATCCTTTGTACAGATACACGTAAAATCCGTATGGATATAGAAACGGGAGAAGTAACGCTGCATAGTTATTGTATGCTCCCATCTCTTTATACATGATCAGCTGCGGAAGCATAATACTTGCAAACGGAACCATCATTCCACCGAGGAAGAATAACAGTACAAACCGCCCCGCCCTTTTAGAAAGCTTTCTGCTGATGACAAATGCACAGACAGAACATAAAATGACCTGTGCGATCATCGCAAAGCCAATGACGATGATACTGTTAAATACGAACGTCATAAAACCGAAATTCTGAACTGCTTCACTTTCCGGATAAATGTATGCCGGCATCTGTAAGTAATATTTAAAACTCTCAAGATTCAGGAAGTTTTTCACTTTGTCCCCTACACTTACCAGTTCTCCCGTTGTCTCATATTTTTCATCCATGATCTCTGTGACTCTGTCAGTAAATTTCGTTCCAAGATCTTTTGGAGCCTTCTCAGACACACCATTTAGATCAAATTCATAGCCGATGGAATCACATGCCCGTACATAACGGTCCCCGTGAAGAAGCACTTCTGTCTTAATTGCAGTTCCTTTATAGATTCCATAATCCTTCTCCATCTGCAGCTTCATCTGATGTGCTCTCGAGTAAAATACTGTCTCCCCGTCTTTTACTCCGTACACCTTGATTTCCATAATAGAATCTTCCTGCATCTTCTGGCTGATCCCAAACATGGTCACAACATTGTCCTGAAGCATCTTATCTTTTAATTCTTTTTCATTTCCCCCGACATCCGAATAATCCAGTACAACTGATAAACTGTTTGCTGCATCCGGAAGCAGCTTCGGCGGGATCTCATATATTTTCTTGTTATCTTTCATCGCACTGGAGACTGCAAAGATCATCGGATACAGCATCGCTGCCGCAAAGATCAGCGACACAACTACCGCAACAATCTTCAGCCCGCGCTCAGATTTTCCAAGCTTCATTTTTGTTCTACGCTTTTTGTTCTTCATCTTCTCTGCCTCCTACTCCTTCTCCATCTTCTCAAAACGCATCTGCACCATCGTCATTGCTGCGATCACAAGCAGCAGGATCACAGATGCTGCGGAACCTCTTCCATAATTCAGATCTTGATTAAACGCATTGTAAATGAAGATTCCCTGCGTCGTCGATGCTCCGCTCGGTCCTCCCGAAGCATACATATAAGGCACATCCAAAAGCTGCATCGTTGTGATCACGCACATGATGAGCTGGATAAATACCATAAAGGAAATATTTGGCAATATAATATGTATGATCCTTCCAAATCCGGTACAGCCGTCAAGCGCTGCTGACTCCATAATATCTGTGGAAACGCCTTGGATTGCCGACAGATAAAGAAGCACGGTCAATCCGCCTCCGAGTACCCCCGGAAAGATGATACAGAATTTGACCAGATCTGGATCACTGAGCCATGTCTGCGGCTGTCCTCCAAAAAACTTTACAATCTGATTTGCCACACCATAATCCGGATGCCAGATCCATTTCCATATAATAACATTTACAGAAGTCGGGATCAGCGCCGGAAGAATATAAAGTGTCGTCAGACATTTCTTCAGTCTTACCAGCTCATTTAAAAGAAGCGCCTGGATCAGTGGAATCAGGAAGCACATACACAACTGTAATGCGAGCAAAATAAATGTATTCTTCCAGGAATCCCAGTATCCCTGCGTCTGGAAAATATCGATATAATTCTGGAAACCGACGAATTCTCCCGGCTGGTTGATTGGATCATAATTAAATAATGAAATAAAAAATGCACTGAAAATCGGATAATATTTCAGCCATACGGTACACGCCATCGGTATAAACAAAATACACCAAGGCGTCACTTTTTTTCGAAACTGATAACTGCCTGCTTTGCTTTTTTTCTGCGGACTTTTTTTCATCAGTATTACCTCCCTTATGTTTTCTCTTTCAAAGTATATCGTTCTTTTCTATAAAATAGAATGTCTCAGACTAACAACAATGTCACTGTTCTTAAAGTGTTTTATCCCCCTCTTTCTATCCCACGAAAAATTCGCCCATACCTTAAAAAATGTGACGTTTTTCGTTAATTCTGGTTCGTTTCTTTTTCTTTACAAATCTGCTATGATAGACCCATCAACAAAAACGAAGTCAAAGGAGGACTTGATTATGAAGAAGAAACTGATTGCTTCTATCCTCTGTCTTTCCATGGCTGCTGCTTCTCTTGCAGGCTGCGGCGGATCTGATGGAAAAAAAGAAGAGACATCCGGAAGCCAGGACAAAGGGAAAAGCGAAGGGAAAGTAGAGCTGACCATCTGGGACACAAGCCGCAACAAAGATGACTGGTCTGTTTCTATGGAAAAGAAATTCCTGGAAGAACATCCAAATATCACTTTAAATAAGGTTGTGAAAGAAGGAGATCCTGGAAATGAATTTTATCAGGCAGTTGCTTCTGGTACTGCACCAGATCTCGTAAACTGCTCTTTTACAATGATGGATTCTTACATGTCTGCCGGAATTTTAGAGCCACTTAATAAATATACAGAAGAGTGGGATGAATGGGGCAGCTTTACAAAAGAATATGTAGATATGTTCACAAAAGACGGAAATATCTACGGTGTGCCAAACTTGGTAGCTCCAATGCTTTTTGCTTATAACAAATCCTTATTTGAAGAAGCAGGAATCGCAGAGCCGCCAAAAACATGGGAGGAAGCGCTTGAGGACGCAAAGAAGATCAACGATCCGGACAATCAGG
>CAUWEA010000011.1:0-50193 GCA_963557735.1 uncultured Faecalimonas sp.
GTGATTCTCATTACTTGACTTGCCATAAAAAAAGTCGCCTCCTTTTCGTACTATTCAACTTAAGTACGACAAGCGGTGACTGTACACTCTCCCGTGTGTGTCATAAAACTCTCACACGTTGTTACCGTTTTTCATCGGCTGTTATTGATTCGTACAGTGACTTGTCGCCAGTTTCCTAACTTGACATTCGCTCCACGGAACACCTGCTATGTTAAGCAGCAACCTCACGCTTCATCGCTATCATGTCACAGCTCTCTTAGTATACAAGATACTTTTTAGTTTTGCAACTATTTTTTACATTTTTTTCGATTTCTTATTGTATTTTTTAATGTACAATTTTTTTCTTCTTTCCTATTGACAATTTTCGACTCCGGCTTTATACTATCACCGAAGTTATATTAGTGATGCAGACCAAAGGCGGTGATCTTCAGGAGGATACTGTCTTTTTTTCAGCCTATCTTTTATAACTTTATACCACTAACTGTTGCTTTTGCAAGGATTTGAAAAAAACTGTTTCCCCCAATAGACAGTTTGAGCGAAATTCAATCCAATATCCATTCCCCCTCTTTTAATATAACGGATTGCAAAGCAACAAACCTCTCAATAAATATAGAAGAAAGACATGCCGCATCTTAGTCAGTCATCTTGCAGGCATGTCTTTTTTCATGTCTTTTTATCTCATTTTTAATTTCAGCATTGCGGCAGCCTTTCTTGCATCGAGTTTCGTCACACTGTTCTCCCCGAGCACGCACGTCTCTGTCCCACTCTCGCTCTTATTGATATCCACGATTGCATTCAGAGCCGGGCTTTCCACGACAAACCCCCCGGATGTCCCGACAAACTTCAGACCAGACACCGCAATCCCCCGCTTCGCCAGCTGTTCTACCGTATTCACATAATCCACATCGCTGTTCCCCCAGCCATCTGCGGAAATGATCGCTCCGTCCGCGCGCATACTTTCTGCCAGCACCGCAGTTCTCGTCCCCACAAGCATCTTTTCTTCCTGATTATCAGGAGTTCCTACTATAATAATGCCTAACAGATCAAAGTCTTCATCAGAAGACACCACATCCAGAAGCGGATCGCGGAAATGATGCAGACTTGTCTCCTTTGTAGATGGTCCGATTCCCATTGATTTTCCCTCCTTCTTTCTATTGCATGGAACGCAGAATTCCATCCCGGTATTCATTCGGCGTCACGACCAGCGGCATATTTCCCATGTCGATGATCGATCTCCCTCCCGCCATTCCCGACGGCTCTTTTGCAAAAAGCTGCATGTCATACATCGCCCCCTGGCCTGCCACCTGTTTTATGATCACAACTTTCTTTTTTCCCGGACGCTCCACATCATAAAATTCTCTCCGCTCCGTGCACAGTTCCCCGCGCAGTTTTTTCAGGCATTCCCGGTACTGCTGTACAAATTCATCGCAGAGCTGATGCGCTCTGGTAACTGCCTCGCGATCCTGCCCTTTTCCGGCGCAGAATGTCACCTCAAATAAGATCAGGGTATCGCCCCACGCAGGTGTTCCGGCTTTCCCCCATGCAATCTGTTCTTCGATGATCCCTTCTGATGATCCAAACTCAGCAGTCTGGATCTCGTTTACATCCACACCGGTCAGCAACACGTAAGCTCCCGTCACCGTATGTGTGACTCCTTCCCCTATTTCACCAAGCACCTTTGCCGAGACCGGGATCACATCCATGATGCTGTTTGTCTCTTCCCCATACTGTCCCGGGTGTATGATCCGTATCGAAATGCGCTCGATCATCTCATGGTCCGCCTTCTGTGCAAAAGACTCCGGCGCCACCTCCATTTCCAGCGCCCGCGTGATCCGGTTTTCTTCTCCCTCACGTACATCGCTGGCGTGAAACGCCTTGATCACAAGCCGGCGTTTCTTTATTTCCTCCATTTTCACTCCTCCTTGCTTTTCCTGCAAATCCTTCTCTCTGTAAAACAATCGTTTTCCGTCAAAAATATCCTTACGAAAAATCTCCCTATAAAAAACGTGTATGAACTTCTATTTTCCTCATCTGCGCCATTCTTCCGATGCCATCTTACGAAAAACAGTTTTCATACACGTTTTCTTTCCCCTATTATACTTTCGCTACATATTCAAATGGAAGCGGAACGATCTTGCCCGGAGTCTCGATCTCCACGAGCTGTTCCAGAGTCGCTTTCACGATTCCAGTCTGCATCTCCACATCATTTGGAGCTCCTGCATTTGCCCCCATCGGAACAAGCGGCGCTACCGCACGAGGAGTTCCCGCCTGACGTACAACCGGAGGAAGTGCCGCAATAATGATCGTCGGAATTCCTGCTTCTTCAATCGCTCTCTGCACCAGTACTGCAGAGCGGTGGCAAGTACCTCAGCCGGCTGTCAGGATTACTGCATCTACGCCTTCTTCTTTAAACATCTGGGCGATCGCAGGACCTGTCTCATGTTTAAATTTCTCCTGGTTTCCGCCGCCTCCCATGAATCCGGCATGTACCGGAGCACATGCTTTAATAAATCCTTCTTTTGCCAGTTCATGGATACGGTCGATCGGGAACATACAGTTGATGTCTTTGTTTACATCCCCATTGTCATATCCTCCGTGGGATACCATCAGTTCATCGGATTTCATCTGATCCGTGATCTTTCTCCATGTAAAATCACCTGCAAGATTAAATCTCTCATCATTTTTATGGTGAACGCCCGCTGCTGTCGCCAACGCGATCGTCATATCTTTCAGTTCTTTCTTCACCGGAGTCCATACAGCCGGCGGTGTGATCGGAACGAAGATCTCTGACTGCATACCTTTCACTACTGTTAAGCTCATTGCGATACCTCCTCATCGTCTCTGTTGTTTGCTCGCATCTCTTCCTGACGCTTCTGATACGTCATCAGATTGCTCATATATTTTTCATTGATCTCAGGCCCAAGCTGTTCTACGAAACTCATATTCCATGCAACTTCCTGCCCTACTTTCACCGGATAGTCGGTGATCAGCATCCGCATCGGTACTTTCAGATAGCCGAGACGTCCCTTTAAGTCGATCCCGACACAGCCATCATGTACCTCTACGATCACACCTTCCATCCGGATGATCTTATCGCCATATTTCATGTCATCACCTGCTATCGATTTTGGGACAGTCCTGCTGCCGCAAAATCCTAGTCGTATTTCTCTCTTCTCTTCTGGCTCATCGGAAGGGACTGTTCATTTGCTACAAGCTCCACCGGTTTTCCAGTCACATTGGAGATCAGCTCCACATTGTTTTCTTTGACATTCGGATTCCATTTCTTCTCCGGCTTCTTCACTTCTTCTCCTGCCATATCTGCCTTCAGCATATAAATAGCACGGATCGCATCTTCATGGCAGAGTGTATTGCATGCAAGCACTTCATTCTCGATTCCCGATTCTGATTTATTATTATCTACCATATTTGTCATATATTTATTTCCGACAACAAGCGCTCCCTGCACTGCACAGAATGACATTCCTACCACTGAGATTCCTCTCATACCGATCTGTTCGATATGGCTTGCAAAATCGATGTGGTTATTTCCAAATCCTTCTGTTGTGACAAATGCGCCGTCTACATCCAGCGCCTCGCACATCATTCCGACACGCTTTGACACATAGAATTTTTCTGAGTTGATCTGAGGGCTTCCCACAAAGATCACACCACAGAGATCTAATTCTTTATCGTATAACGTTTCAAGTACCAGAGGCTCTCTCCAGTAATGTCTTGACATCTCCTTCGATGCAGGTCCGATGCAGGTCAGTGCATGGATACATCCGTCAAGTACCTCAAGCGGAGATACCATTACCGGAACATTTCCAAGATCTACATTCGGTTTTGCTCCAAGTACACCGACTGGCTCTACCGGAAGGATCAGATTGTCATGCATCGCACCCTGTCCCATGATCTCTTTTACGATTACAACTTTCTTCTTGCCAGGTCTTCTCACCTGTTCAAATGTCTCCGTATCCACAACGAGGGAATCATCCAGTTTCTTCAGTGCAAGACGGATCTCCTGCGTGATCACATCGGTCGCTGTATGCGCTGCGAGCGGTCCCGGACGCTCCATGTTCGTTCCTTCTTTGATGACAACTTCTGTCTTAATGAAGATCTCGCCCTTCTCCGGTGCTCCCGGTCTTCCCCACATGATGTTCTCATCCAGAATTCCTTCCGAAGAACCAAATTCACCGATCTGAACGCCGTTTGCATCTGTACCCGTTACCATAACAACAACGCCGTCAAGTACTCTCGTCGTACCGGTTCCGATCTCACTTTCGCCCTCTTTTGCCGCGATTGGCTGTACATCCATGATTGTCTCAGAATAGGTATGATACTGATCTGGTGTGATAATATCGATTTTCAAACTGTTTACCAATTCCTGGGAAGCTGCTGCTTCTTCCTCGATCCCTTCGCGGATATACAATACAGTTCCTTCAATCTTTGTCTCCGGACCACGTTTTACTTCTGTAATCTGGAAATGCTTTCTTGTCAGGCTTCTGATCACTTTCTCAGGCTTTTCTTCCGCTTCCGGCGCTGCAACCGGTACAACAGCAGTCTGTGCTGACGACGCCTGCACTCCTTCTGCCCCTGCGGAGATTCCTGTCGGGATTTCGATATCAATATCTTTTCCCTCTCCAATATGGATCTTCAGTACACCGCCAGCCGTCGTGATCACATTCTGACTTGCCTCTTCCTGCTGTACTTCTGTTTCTGCTGTTTCTTCAGCAACTGTTTCCTTTTCTACTTTTTTGATTCCCGATACTACATCCGGTGTGATCGGTGTCAGGGAATCACAGGTCTTTGTCAGTGTCGCACCGAGAATCTCTTCAATCGTCAGCACTCCATCCAGATTCAGAAGTCCTGAATCTACAAGATCATCAAAAATAGTCGGATCTTCCAGGTTCTCAACACCAATCGTAATCCCTGCTTCTGCCCGGCAGCAAAGTACCGCCGGATCTTTCGCATGCTCTTTCGCTGTTTCTGCTGTAATTGACATAACATGTCCCTCCTTGTATGAATGGTCCCATATTTCTTCTATATGAATTGCTCACTGTCCGCCGCCTGACGGTCAGCCAGATAAAGCCCGTTCCGGTTTCCCGGTCTTATATATCCTGATCCACTTTCTTGGATACTCTCAGATGTCTGTACAGTGGATGATGGATCGTTCGCATCACATGGTCTGTCTGATGGAAGACTTTCAGCCCCATCTTTGGCGCAGATCCCATCACCGTGTTGGAACAATCTGAACAGTTACCTATTATAATGTATTCACATCCGTCCTTCTTGAACTGAATGCTGTTCTTCACCTGTCCCGGACAATTTCCCGGGCGCTCACACTTTAATGCACCGTTCTTCATTTCTACCGCCTGCTTACATCTCGCAACGGATACCACTTTTCCGTTCATCTTCGCACAGATGTCGCGCATACGCGCTTCTGTTCCACCGCAGGCACAGACAAGAAGGCCTACCGGCGCTCCGTGCAGATCTGGAAGATCGATCGTCACGATCACTCCTCCGGTCGTCTTTGTCACCGGGGTGCTCTCGTCTGCCGCATGTCCGGTAAATGGTCCTCCCACGATGATCTCACCGTAAACTCCGTTGATGCCTCCGGCACGTCCGATCAGTTCTCCAATGCTTGTCCCGATCGGAACATCCATAAATACATGCGGTTCCTCGCCGCCATTTAATTTCCCGATCACAGTCACATTCTTTGAGAAGCACGGCTTTCTCTCATCGATCGCCTCTGCCACCCTTGAAACAGTCTCTACATTGATCACAACTGCATTTGCCGCCGTCGGAAGCTGGTCAACCCCAAGTTCGATCCCGAGACACTCTCTTACGACCGCCCGCTCTTCGCCCATCGGATAAATATCCGGCAGAAGATGCATCGTGATCGCCTCTTCTTCTGCCAGCGCTTCTTTTAAAATACGGACCGCCTTCTCATTCTTCTTCTTGATCGCAAAGATCGCCTTTGCTGCATTGGTCAGTTCCATGCAGTATTTCACACCATTTATGATCTTTCCACATTGCTCTTCGATCTGGCGGATATTATGACAAAGACCCGGCTCACATTCTGCCGCATTGACAAGAATATAACCACCGTTTAAATCGGCAGAAAGCTTTACTGCCGTCGGAAATCCGGCTCCGCCCATCCCGGTGATACCGGCATAAGCCACCATCTCTGCCTTTGTTCCCTCCGGAATCTTCACATAATCTTCTGACTGCTCTTCTTTCTTCCGGATGACGATCTCTGTGTCAGTCACCGTCTCTACATTTCCGCAGACACTGGAAAATATATTGGCCCCAAGTCCATCCGGAACTGCGATCAATGTCCCTCTCTGTACATCTGCACCTGGCTCTGTAACTGCCTTACACGGTGCCCCAACGTGTTGTTTTAATAAAATATGTACCCGTTCCACTGCTCTTGACTCCTTTATCTGTATTCACTAAAAGCTGAGTATAATACTCAGCTTTTTCGTTCATCGGTCAATCAAGCCTGCCCCTGTCTTCTGACAGTAACAGCCTTGCTCTCTCTATTCTGTTGGCGGTCATCTCTGACCTTCTATGACAATTCCAGTCTGCACATCTATATGTAAGCCTCACAAAGACATCTGTGCGTCATACTCTGTGCAATGCATCTTCCGGAATAACGGCTGTTCTTCCCCTCTCTGGGAATGCCGCGGATGCATCTGGAACAATACTCCTTTTGGCGGAGGCATGTGGGAATCGAACCCACCCGGGACGCTCTTAACGCCCCACACTAGTTTTGAAGACTAGGAGGCACACCAGTTACCCATCTACCCCCGGATATGCATTTTTCTCTGCTCATTTACTTTATCACAAACCTCTTTGTTTTTCAATAGCAAATTTGAACTTTTTCAAATTTATTTATGGTTGTAAATTTCCACTTTTCATTGACTTTTCGGGTATTTTCGCCGATAATACTATTAGAAAACTGAACTGCGTTCTAGTATTTAGTCTATTACCAGTCCTGCTGTTTCATACGAACCTGAACATCAAATTTTGGAGGTACTGCAATGGAAATCAATGCACATTTAGATACGGCGTCTTTTGAAGCCGCTTTCAAGGCAATCGACACACACACTGTGGGGGAATTTACCCGCATCATTTTATCTGGATTCCCGGAATTAAAAGGAGATACTATGATCGAGCGCAAGAATTACCTTGCGAAACATTATGACAAATACCGCACCGCTCTGATGTTTGAGCCACGCGGACATCACGATATGTTCGGCGCACTTCTTACCGAACCGATCCACCCGGAGGCAGATTTCGGAGTGATCTTCATGGACACCGGAGAATATCTGAATATGTGTGGACATGGCACGATCGGTTCTGTCACAGCGATCATTGAAACCGGGCTGGTAGAAGCAAAAGAACCTTACACAGAAGTCGTACTGGACGCTCCTGCCGGGCTGATCCGCACAAAGGCAGAAGTAAAGAACGGAAAAGTCGTAAGCGTCACTCTCACAAATGTTCCTTCTTTCTTATACAAAGAGAACCTTACCACAGTGATCGACGGTCAGGAGATCCAATACGATATCTCCTTCGGCGGAAGTTTCTTTGCACTTGTAGATCTTGCGCAGATCGGAAAGACCGTTGTCCCGGAAAATATCCGTGAACTGACACGCTTTGGTATGCAGCTTGTCAAACAGATCAATGAAGAAGTAAAAGTCAAACACCCGACACTGGATATCACTTCTGTGGATCTTGCAGAACTGTACTGTTCTACGACAACACCGGGCTGCAGCATGCGGAACGTCGTGATCTTCGGCGATCATATGGCTGACCGTTCTCCTTGCGGAACCGGCACAAGCGCAAAACTTGCAGCCCTGCATGCACATGGCAAGATCGGAGTGAACGAACCTTTCGTATACGAGAGTTTTATCGGCTCTAAATTCACCGGGATCATCAAAGGCGAGACAACCGTAGGGGACTACAAAGCAGTCATTCCACAGATTACCGGAAGCGCCTACATCACCGGTGAGGCAACCTACGTGATCGACCCTGACGACCCGTTAAAATATGGTTTCCAGGTTGGATAATCCAACTACTTCTTATGTATTTAGAGGAAAGGAGGCAGCTATGCCAAGAAAACGCCAGACTACCAAAAGTAAGATTGTAAAAGCCGCGTGGAATCTCTTCTACAAAAAAGGATACCACGCCACAACGATCGATGACATCATCGCTGCCTCCAGGACGTCAAAAGGCAGCTTTTATCACTATTTTAAAGGGAAAGACGCGCTCCTCGGTTCACTTGCCTATCTGTTTGACGACAAATACGAGGAACTCGTCGCATCTATGGATCCGTCTCTTTCTGCCGCCGACAAGCTTCTCTATCTGAATTACGAACTGTTCCTGATGATCGAGACAAGTGTGGATATCGAACTTCTGACACTACTCTACTCCTCGCAGCTGACGACAAAAGACCAGAGAGCGCTCCTGGATGATAACCGGTTCTATTTCACTTGTATCCGGGAGATCATCGAAGATGCACAGAACCGCGGAGAGTTCACTTCTGACCGCTCCGCAAACGAACTTGTTCATCTCTACACCATGTATGAACGTTCACTGATCTACGACTGGCTGCTCTGTCAGGGATCCTATTCCCTGAGCAAATACAGCGCAGAACTTCTGCCGGGAACCTTAGCACAGTTTCTCGCAAAAGAGCAGGTCATCATCACAAACTGACTTTTGTAAAGATGAGAACCGACAGCTTCGTTTGATATCCGAAAAACAAAAAGCCGACTCTTTAAAATCCGAATAAACTTTCTTTAAAAAATAAGGGTATCGCCTAATCATCAGATCCGATGACTGGGCGATACCCTCATTTTTTATTTTCTGCTCTTCCTTATACCATGCACTCGTGCATCTCTTCTTCCTGGAGTCCGACTTTCTCCATGACGCCTTTTAACGCTTCACGTTCTGTCAAGTCTGCGCACCAGGATAATCCACAGCCTGCAGAAATCGTGCGCGGAACCGGGATCAGTCTTCCGGCAGCTCCATGTTCCTTACATGCTTTCTCCATCGCCATCGCATCTGCTGTCGTGTGGAAAGTAATTACCAGTTTCAATTCTTTCTTTCTCATTTTTCTGATTGCTCTCTTTTCTTTCATCTTCCCGCAGTAATTTTTTTCGGCAAAGGCCTCTACAATCTTTCCTTTGGCGCTATTCTTCCATCGCCAGCTCCTCTATCGCTCGGATCGCAGTTTCTACTTCTTCTTCGGTATTATAATGGGAGAAGCTGAAGCGCACGGCTCCCTGCTCTACGGTTCCAAACGCTTTATGCATCAGCGGCGCACAGTGTGCTCCCGGTCTTGTAGAAATCCCGTAGGTCATCAGAAGTTCATCGCTGACTTCCGAAGAATCATAGTCCCCAATGTTCAGTGTCACGATCGGGCACCGGCGCTCTGTAGAGAAATCACCGTAAATTTTTACATTCGGAATCTTTTTCACCCCGTGATAAAACTGCCACATATACTGCAGCTCTTTCTCCCGGATCGTATCGATCCCGGTCTCCTCCAGATATCTGACTGCCGCTCCAAGTCCTGCGATCCCATGTCCGTTTAATGTCCCCGCTTCCAGCGCGGTAGGCATTTCTTTCGGATGGTGTTTATTATAAGTATCGACACCGCTGCCGCCGCATTTAAGCGGACGGACTTCCAACCCTGTGCGGACATACATTCCTCCGGTCCCCTGCGGCCCCAGCAGTGATTTATGCCCGGTAAAACACAGGATATCAATCTGCATCTGCTGCACATCGATCGGATAGACGCCTGCTGTCTGCGAGGCATCGACGATCAGCAAGATCTGATGCCTCTTTGCGATCTCTCCCATCCGGGCGATATCGATCATATTCCCAGTCAGATTGGATCCGTTTGTACAGACAATCGCCTTCGTATGCGGGCGGATTGCCGCCTCCATCTCTTCGTAGGAAATGTTTCCTGCCGAATCACTGGAGATGATCGTCAGCTCCACGCCTTTTTCTTCCATCGCATATAACGGCCGCAGCACCGAATTATGCTCCAACATGGTCGTCACGACATGGTCTCCGGGATTTAATACCCCGCGGATCGCAATGTTCAGACTTTCTGTGGAATTATTGGTAAACACAATATTCTTCGGACTTTCTGCTCCGAAAAGCCGCGCCAGCCGTTCTCTCGCATCGTAGATCACTCTCGACGCATCCAGAGATGCCTCGTGCGCGCCTCTCCCGGCATTTCCCATACACTGCATTGCATTTGCGACCGCCTCGATGACCTCTTTCGGTTTTCTCATCGTCGTCGCAGCATTATCCATATATATCATAACTGTTCCCCGCCTGCTTTCTTTCTAAAAGTTCTGATAAACCTCTCTTGTCACTTTGATAAATCTCTCTACCGCCTGCGGCAGATGAAAATTCCGGTTATATACGATGTTCAGATTTCTCCCTACGCGCTGTGACGGAAGTGAGAAACTTAAGATCCGTTCGTGGATCAGCTCATCCTGCGCTGCCAGTTTTGAGAGGACAGATACGCCCATCCCATTTCCAACCGACCGCTTGATCGTCTCTGTATTCTCAATACTTGCGACGATATTGAGGCTCTCTACCTCAATGCCATTCTCCCTAAGCTGGCGTTCTGCTTCTTTTCTTGTCCCGGATCCTTCCTCGCGCATGATGATCGGTTCATTCATGATCCAGTCAAGCGGGGAGCCGATCTCCCTGAGTCTTCTGAATTTCTCATTGTTCGGTGTGATCACCACCAATTCATCCCAGTAAAACGGAATGTATTTGCAGTTTTTCTTCTCCATCACAGTACCGGTAAAACCGATATCTGCGGTATGGTTGATCACATGCTCGATCGCCCTCGCACTGTCTGTCTCCATCACTTTAAACTGTTCTTTTGGATACCGCTCACTGAATCTTGCCAGGATCTTTGGCAGAAGATACTGTGCCGGGATCGTAGATGCCGCGATCGTAATACACTGCGGCGCATCTTTCTCCTCACTCAGAAACGCATGCTCGATCTTGTGCTCCAGTTCTATCATCTGCTTCGCGTATTCATACAGCACGGTTCCATCTTCCGACAGACTGACTTCCTTTGTATTTCTCACAAACAGCCGGGTATTTAATTCTTTTTCCAAAGAAGAAATGTGTGCGCTGATCGTCGGCTGCGTCAGAAATAATTCCTTTGCAGCTTTAGAAAAACTCCTTCCTTCAGTCACCTTCACAAATGCTTCTAGCTGTTTTAAATTCATACGTATGCTACCCTTTCACTCTCTGTTCCATTTCGTTTTGTCACCTTGATGCTATCCATATATTCCATGATCGGTTTCGCACTTTTCCGGCTCGTATTCAGGGCATCCCTCAGTTCCGCGATCGTGATAACCTCCCGCTCCTGTAACATTCCTTCTACGACCGTCCTTGCCTCTTCTATGAAATGCCGCATCGTATACAGATCGTCTGCAACCTTGACTACGCTTCCTTCATCCGCAAGAAACATCACGATGTCTTCTGCCATCGGACGGTCTTTCTCATCGAATGCGATCTCGGAGAATTTGACAAAGTCAAACTTTGCCTCCTCAAACACAGAGAGCATCTGCTCCTGCAGTCTCTGGTATCTGGCATCCTTCGGGATCTCAAATTCCGGCAATGCCAGAAATTCCTGGTGGCGTCTCAGCGCTCCTTTTTCCACGAGCAATTCCATATAAAGATCAAATACATTTGCCTTGACCTTCTTTAAATAAGTCATATGGACTTCCGCTTTCTTCATTCCATAGCGGTATGGATGGCTGCTGTGATAACTGCGAAGCGTCTCACACAAAATCTCCCGCATCGCGCCCTCACTCGCCGCATGCCATACATAGACATCCTTTTTCATCTGAAATACATAGACTTTTCCCTGCGCTTCCAGTGACCGGACATCCGCCTCTACTTCTTCCATAGAAAGAGCTGTCAGTTTGGCAAGTTCTCCAAGTGTCACCATTGTCTCTGCGTGCGCCTTCACATGCAGTTCAATAATATCTTCTGAAGAGCCGGACTCTTTCTGTTTCAGTTCCTCGATCACATCCTGCTGGAATCGCTTCTTCCGCTCCGGATTCGGCTCCAGGACGATGCCTCCCCCGATCGTCTCCATCGGTGAATAGAAGCGGACAACGAATTTATCGCCTCTTCGCAGCGCCACTTCTTCTTCCAGGCGGAGCTGCACATAGCCGCTCTCTCCCGGTCCCAGATCTTCTTTGTCCAAAAGAACGGCACGGCAGAGCACCTCGCTTGTACCGGTAAAAAAGTGCAGTCTTGCATGGTTTGTCAGTACCCGCATCGAAGACGGGAGCATGTTCAGTTTCACATCCAGAAGCATGGTATTCTTCATGCTGTTCGGCGGTGCAAGCACACATCCTCTCGCGATCTCTTTCTTCTTCACATTGGAGAGATTGATCGCCACACGCTGTCCTGCATAACAGCGGTCCACATCCTGCCCGTGTACCTGGATGCTTCTGATCCGGCACTCTTTTCCGATCGGATACATTTCAAGCACATCTTCTTTACTGATACTTCCGGTCAGCAGGGTTCCCGTGATGATCGTCCCGAACCCTGACAGTGTAAATGCACGGTCGATCGGAAGTCTCGGGATCGTATTGATCTCCTTTGGCTCCACTTCCTCCGCTGTCATCTGCTCGATCACATCGATCAGATGCGGAATCCCTTCTCCGGTTGCCGCCGATACTTCCACGACCGGCGCATGCTCCAGAAAAGTTCCTTCCAGTTCTTCTTTGATCTCCTCTTCTACCAGTTCCAGCCACTCTTCATCAACAAGATCACATTTATTGATCACAAGAATACTCTTCTCGATTCCAAGCAGTCCGAGAATATCCATATGTTCTCTCGTCTGCGGCATGATTCCTTCATCTGCTGCCACAACAAGCATGACAAGATCCATACCCACGACACCTGCCACCATGTTGTTGATAAATTTTTCATGTCCGGGAACATCGATGATACCGACACGGTCTCCATTTTTCAGATCAAAATATGTGAAGCCGAGATCGATCGTAATCCCTCTTCTCTGTTCCTCCTCCCACCGGTCTGTGTTGCGCCCGGTGAGCGCCTTTATCAAAGTTGTCTTTCCGTGGTCAATATGACCTGCGGTTCCGATAATGATATTCTTCATCTGTACTGCCTTTCTATCTTCGGGAAATCTCCCCGCCCTCCTCTTCCGGGACGAAGAGATCTGCCTTTCCTTACTCTAATATCTTTTCTTCTTTTAACATCTCCGCAATCTTCGGATACCATTTTCTGTCCACGGTCCGGACATCGATCACAATCTTATCATTCATTGTGCGGACGACCATCGGAACGGACATATGTCTCAGCCGAAGTTCCAGTTCTGCCGTTGTGATCTTCTCCGGATGGATCGTCACAGACATACTCGGGATACGCTCCAGCGGAAGCGACCCTCCTCCAATCTGCGACTCACACGGCTCTGTCTGGATCTTCGCCGGAAGTTCTGCCTGCTTTAACAACTGTTCCAGTTCTTTCGCATCTTCTGTGATCTCACTGATCTCTTTTGTGATCATCCGAAGCGCCGGGATATTCTGGATCGCTTTCTCCTCAGACAAATATTCCTGCAGAACGACCTCCAGTGTGGCTGCTGTAAACTTGTCGATCCGGAGTGCTCTTGTCAGCTGATTTTTCTTCATCTGATCGATATATTTCTTCTTGCCGACAATGATCCCCGCCTGCGGTCCGCCAAGCAGCTTATCCCCGCTGAAACATACGACATCTGCGCCGTTTCGCACAGAATCCTGCACCGTCGGCTCATAAGTCAGTCCATATTTGCCAAGATCGATCAGCACACCGCTTCCGAGATCCTCGATTACCGGGATCTGATGCTCCTGCCCGAGCGGCACAAGCTCTGCAATGCTGACATTATCTGTAAATCCAACGATCCGGTAGTTGCTCGTATGTACTTTTAACAGCGCTGCCGTCTCCTCTGTGATCGCATTTTCATAATCTGTATAATGTGTCTTATTTGTCGTGCCGACTTCCACAAGCGCCGCCCCGCTCTGCTCCATCACGTCCGGGATCCTGAACTTGCCGCCGATCTCCACGAGTTCCCCTCTTGAGACGATCACTTCTTTTCCTTTGCCCATGGTGCTCAGAATCAGCATCACGGCCGCCGCATTGTTATTGACCGCCATCGCCGCCTCTGCCCCCGTGATCTTGCAGAGTAATTTTTCAAAATGCGAGTAGCGCTCCCCTCTCGCCCCCGCCTCTAAGTTATATTCCAAATTTGAATAATTCATTGCAATATCCGCAATATGTCTCATATGACGCTCTCCGATCGGCGCACGTCCGAGATTGGTGTGCAGGATCGTTCCGGTTCCGTTGATCACCGTGCGCATATTCGGTGTATGCATCGCCCTCACAGCTTCCCGGATCCTTTCCGGCAGCTCTTCGATCTTCTGGATCCCCTCCGCCTCATCTTCACAGCTTCCGATAAATGCCCGGAGGCTGTCCATCTCCTCCCGCACTGCCTCCAGTACCGTGTCATAACTGTACTGTCCGATCAGTTCCTGGATCTTTTCATTCTCCAGAAGCACATCTACTTTCGGTATCCTGCGGTATAATAAATTCTTATTCATCTCGTTTCCCTTACTTCAGGTGAATCAGCTTTTCACCCTTTGCCAGTACCTTTCCAATTATTGATATTTTCGTATCCATTCCCTTTGCTGCAAAATCTGCCAGCATTTCTTCCACCGCATCCGGCGAAACACTGATCAGAAGGCCCCCCGATGTCTGTGGATCATACAGAAGATCGACATAATGCTCTGCCACTTCCCCACAGTCTACCTGACCGATCGAGTATCCGCGGTTCTTATACGCTCCCGCAGGGATCAGTCCCATCTGCGCATAGGAGATCGCATCCGCCAGATATGCGATGTCCTCTACATGCAGTTCGAAGGTGACTTCGCTTGCCGACGCCATCTCGACGCAGTGACCTAACAGTCCAAATCCGGTAATATCTGTGCAGGCTGATACGTCATACTTCTCCACGACTTCTTTTGCCTTCTTGTTCAGAGATGCCATCACGGTGACCGCTTCCTTCACAGCTGCTTCCGATGCCATCTCTGCCTTGATCGCTGTATTGACGATCCCGGTACCGATCTGTTTTGTCAGGATCAGCACATCTCCCGGCCTGCACCCGTAGTTTTTAAAAATCTTATCCGGGTGGACAAATCCGGATACACAAAGCCCGTACTTCGGCTCATCGTCCTGCACAGAGTGTCCTCCTACGAGCACCGCTCCTGCCTCTTTCACTTTGTCTGCTCCTCCGGCCAGGATCTCTCCCAGCACTGCCGGATCCAGACAGTTTGGAAATCCTACGATATTCAGTGCGATCTTCGGTTCTCCTCCCATCGCGTAGACATCGCTCAGAGAATTTGCCGCCGCAATCTGACCGAAGGTATAAGGGTCATCCACAATTGGAGTGAAGAAGTCCACGGTCTGAATCAGTGCAATATCCTTTGTCACTTTATAGATTGCCGCATCATCGGACGTCTCGATGCCGACGAGCAGATTGTCATCATGAAATTTTGGTAGCTTACCCAACACCTGGGCAAGTGTCTCTGGACCTATCTTGGCAGCTCAGCCCGCCGTCTTCGTCAACTGCGTTAATTTCACGTCTTTTTTCATCGTTGTTCTTTTCTCCTTCTCTCTTTGTTTGAACTCCAGCCAGATGTATTCAGCTGCGTTCCGGAAAGTATACACACTCCGCAAAAAACAGATTTCCTTAAGGCTGTATGATCTTTCCTGCCTCTGCCATCTTCTCCACGATCGCATACATATTTGTGACAGAACCTACTTCCAGTTTCTCTGTCAGCCCATAATAGTTCAGGCACGTTCCACATGTCAGGATCTCAACGCCCTGCGCTTCCAGACTCTTTAAATCTTCCAGAGAATCAGAACCTTCCGCTGTCAGCGTCGCTCCTCCATTGTAGAAGATCATCGCCTTTGGAAGTTCTTCCAACTGTGTCACTGCAAAGATGAAGCCTTTGATCAGCACTTTGCCAAGTTCGTCATTGCCGCTTCCCATCTTATCAGAAGCGATGACAACGATCGTATCGCCTTTTCTGTCCGGCGTACATACTGCTTCGGCGGAGCTCTCCGCTGCCACTGCGCCATTCATCTGGATCGTCACTTTAAATTCTTTCTCTCCTAATTTTTCAGAAGTGACATTTCCCCCTGAACTGGATGCCATCTTTGTCACATTCTGGACAGCGATCTCGTTGTCCACAAGTACCTCGATCGTCTCAGGACCTGTAATCTCCTGCATTGCTTTTTTTGTCTTGATCACCGGGATCGGGCAGTTATCACCCATTGCATTTACTGTAATCATTCTCATATCCACCTTTCTTCTTTTTCAAGTGCCCCTTCTTCTTCACTTATAGATATATTCTATCACTGTTTATCCCTCCGGTAAACCTAATTTTCTACATTTTTCCTCCAATTTCTCCAATTTCATGCTTCTTCCCGCAAAATCATTGAAAAAAAACAGATTCTGTGAGAATATAAGAAGAAACATAAAATCCTTGCATAAAATCAATATGCAAAATCGCAGAAAAAGAAAAGCCCAGGCGCTTTCAGACGATAACACAGACGTCATTTGCAGATGGACGTCATTTGAAAAAGAAAACAAACAGCAGAAAGGAATAAAACTATGTGGATTGCAGATCACTGGAAAGATTATCAAGTTATTGACTGTTCAAAAGGAGAAAAACTGGAACGTTGGGGAGACTACCTGCTTGTCCGCCCGGATCCGCAGGTCATCTGGGATACTCCAAAGTCACACCGCGGATGGAAACATATGAACGGGCACTATCACAGAAGTTCAAAAGGAGGCGGAGAGTGGGAGTTTTTTGATCTCCCGCAGCAGTGGCAGATCCATTATGGATCACTGACCTTCAACCTGAAGCCATTCAGCTTCAAACATACCGGACTCTTCCCGGAGCAGGCAGCGAACTGGGACTGGTTCTCTGAGAAAATTAAAAATGCAGGGCGCCCGGTCAAAGTACTGAATCTCTTTGCCTACACCGGAGGCGCAACACTGGCGGCGGCAGCAGCCGGGGCGCATGTCACTCACGTTGACGCCTCAAAAGGAATGGTAAACTGGGCAAAAGAAAACGCTGTCTCCTCCGGATTAAAAGACGCACCGATCCGCTGGCTTGTGGATGACTGTGTCAAATTTGTAGAGCGTGAGATCCGCCGTGGGAACACTTACGATGCGATCATCATGGACCCTCCATCTTACGGAAGAGGACCAAAAGGGGAGATCTGGAAGATCGAGGATGCGATCCATCCGCTTGTAAAGCTCTGTACAAAGATTTTATCAGACAACCCGCTGTTCTTCCTGATCAACTCCTACACAACCGGACTTGCGCCTGCCGTGCTGACCTATATGCTGGCGACAGAACTGAAGCAGTTTCATGGGAAAGTGGAATCCTCAGAGATCGGACTTCCGGTAGCTGAAAGCGGACTTGTCCTCCCATGCGGCGCCTCCGGGCGGTGGGAAGCCGTCTAATCCCGCAGCCGTTGTCTGATTGCAGATTTTTTTGTACTTTTATGACGTTTCATCTGTAAAGACTTGCTTTTCCAATGCTGTTTTGTTACATTTGAAGTATATGAAGTACAACTTTCTAATTTAAAACAATTTGAACTGGAGGAAAATATCATGAAGATTTTCAAAATGAAAGATTACGACCAGATGAGCCAGAAAGCAGCCAACCTCATCGCTGCGCAGATCATCACAAAACCGGACTGTGTACTCGGACTTGCAACCGGTTCTTCCCCGATCGGCACATACAAACAGCTCATCGAGAAATATAACAACGGAGATCTTGATTTTTCTCAGGTCACTACGGTGAACTTAGATGAATACAAAGGACTTCTTCGCGACAATGATCAGAGCTACTACTATTTCATGAACAACAATTTATTTGATCACGTCAACATCGATAAGGAAAATACACATGTTCCAAACGGTATGATCGAAGACAGCGAAAAAGAATGTGCAGATTACGAAGCGCTGATCGCTTCTCTCGGCGGCCAGGACCTCCAGCTTCTCGGACTTGGTCACAATGGACATATCGGTTTCAACGAACCGGCTGATGACTTTGCAAAGACAACACACTGTGTAGATCTTCAGAAAAGTACGATTGAAGCGAACAAGAGATTCTTCGCATCGATCGATGATGTTCCAAGACAGGCTTACACAATGGGAATCGGAACGATCATGAAAGCGAAAAAGATCGTTGTTGTCGTAAGCGGCGCTGACAAGGCAGATATCGTTGAGAAAGCATTCTTCGGACCGGTAACGCCACATGTTCCGGCTTCTATCTTACAGATGCACCCGGATGTGACTGTTGTAGGTGACGAGGCAGCTTTATCAAAAGTGAATTTATAATCTTTCTTCAGGGCAAAGAATCTCATATGCTTCTGAAGCTTTCCAAAAAAAAATCCCTTCCGGTCATTCCTGACCGGAGGGATTTTTTTCTTGTTCTTTATTCTCATTAGAAAATCTTTTTTCAAAGGAAACTCTGACCGACATTTCCGCAAACTGCAGATGCTACTGTGTCTTAACCTTTTACAGCTCCGGCAACAACACCTTCGATGATCTGCTTCTGCATGATCAGATAGAAGATTACAAGCGGTAACGTTGCCATAACAAGCATCGGGAAGAAGGAGGTCCAGTCTGTGGAGAATGGTCCTACGTTTCTGTATACCTGCTGGAGGAGTACCTGTTTTTCAGATGACTGTAAGAACAACAGCGGTGTCATAAAGTCATTCCAGATAGACAGTGTATTTAAGATTGCTACTGTTGAAACGATTGGTTTTAACAGTGGGAAAATGATTCTCCAGAAGCACTGGAATGTACCACATCCATCGATCAGCGCTGCCTCTTCCAGTTCCTGCGGCACAGTATTGATGAAACCGCGCATCAGGAAGATCGAAAGCGGAAGGTTGATACAAAATACATTGACAAGGATTACACCTAAGTGTGTATTCATCAGATCCACTCCGGAGATGATCTTATAAAGCGGGATGATCGATACCTGGAACGGAATGATCAGTCCTACTAAAAATACAGAATACATAAAGCGGAACAATCTGCTTTTGCTTCTTGCGATTACATAGGCTGCCATGGAGGCGAAGATTACTAAGAATAATACAGATACAACCGTGATGATCAGGTTGTTCTTAAGAGCCTGTCCATAGTTCATCGCCTCGATCGCCTTTGCGTAGTTATCAAATGTGAAGTGCACTGGAAATCCAAGTGGACTTGCCACTGCCTCTGCCGGTGTCTTAAATGTTGTTACAAGCAGATAATAGATCGGAAGCAGCATGATCACTGACACAATGATCAAAAATACACTATATCCTATTTTTTTTGCTAAAGAATTCTTTTTCATTATGCCTGAATCGCTCCTTCCCATTTATTTAAGAAGTATGTGACAACTTTTGAGAATGTAAATACAAGTACAAAGAATACTACTGCAAATGCACACGCATAAGCTGTTTTTCCCGTATTAAATCCTTCACGGATCAAAGTTGTCATGATCGTCTCTGTCGCATATCCCGGACCACCCTTTGTCATAACAAATACGGCATCGAACATCTTCATACCACCGATCAGACTCATCAGGATGTTGAACGATGTTGCCGGATATAACAACGGAAGTGTGATGCGGAAAAATCTCTGGATGCTGTTTGCACCGTCGATCTCAGCCGCTTCATATAAAGCGCCGTCGATACTCTTTAAGTTCGCCACATAGATGACCATCGACCATCCGGTCCATTGCCATACCTGTGTCGCAAGAACAGAATAGAGTGCGATCCGGCTGTCTCCAAGCCAGTTGACCGGCTGTCCGCCGAAGAACTGGATAATGCTGTTCAATAAACCACCATCTGCCGATGTCATAATGTACTGGAACAGATATCCTACTACCATAATACTTAATACGGCCGGTAAGAATGTGATCGTCTTTACAAAATTTGCAGATTTTGATTTTTTATTCAGCAGCACTGCCAGTACGATCGATAATACGTTCTGGATGATCGTGATCAGGATCGCGTAGATGATCGAATGCTGGATCGCTGCCACAGTTTTCACATCTGTGAATAATTTTTTAAAGTTTGCAAGTCCTACGAATTCAATATTTGGATTATACACCGACCAGTTTGTGAGACTGTATCCAAAGCTCATGATCGCCGGTACGATAAATAAAACGATGAATCCGATGAATGCAGGAAGGATCATCAGAAAATATGTCCGGTTCTTCCTTTTGTCCATAGTCATTTCCTTCTTTCTAACGTTTTCTTATAAAAAAGGGGTGCGTTGTGATCCAGCACCCCTTTTCGAGTTTCTTTTGCCTGTTTCTTTCTGCCTGTCGATTATTCTAATGTATCTAACAGATCTTTGTTGATCTGGTCTGCATCTTTTAATGCATCTTCTACTGTCTTTGTTCCTGCTAATACTTCCTGAAGTGATTTTCCGTAACCTTCTGTTACAGCATTACCATTTGTCCATACAGCTGTCCACGGTGCATAAACATGTCCTGCCTTAAATGCTTCATCACAGTCTGCGTAGATTTCTCCAAGATCGATCTCAACACCTTCTACGAAAGAGCTTCCTGCATTGTCTTTTACTAATGCCTGCTGTGCTTCTTCTGTTGCTGTGAGCTCTAATACTTTTAATGCTTCTTCTACGTGTTCTGATTTTGCGTTGATCGCAAATGCGGAACCTGGTCCTCCAACTAACCATCCTGGCTCGTCAGCGTTTGTTCCAGGAATTGGGAACATACCGAAATCTAAGTCTGGGTTTTTCTCTTTGATCGTCTCAACTGCCCATGGTCCACACTGCCACATTGCTGCTTTTCCAGTTGCAAATTCATCTAATGCCTGGTCATAGCTGAGTCCTAACATATCTTCTGTCAGGCATCCTTCTTCGATGATCTTGTACCATTCTTCTACTGCCGGCAGCCATCCCTCTGCAAGAGAAGCTTCTCCTTTGTTGAATTTCTCATCGAAGTCTTTGTTGCTCTCGTCTGAGTAGAACTCATTATTTACAAGCGCGATGCTCTGTTTCATCATTGGCTCATAAGACTGTGCACCCATTGTCTGTGCCTTTACGCCTTTTTCTTCTAATTTCTTATGTAATTCAATGAATTCATCCCATGTCTTCGGAACAGATAATCCATTTTCTTCAAAGATTGCTTTGTTGTAGAAGATACCTTCGTACCATGACTGCAATGGAGCCGCATATACTTTTCCATCGATCGTGTATGGCTGGATACCTGCATCTGCGTATTTGCTGATGAATTCCTGATCGGATAAGTCAAGCAGGTAATTTGCATTTGCAAGAAGTCTTGTCTGACCTCCTAATTCCATGATGTCCGGTCCTTCTCCTGCCTGAAGCTGTGAATTTAATACATTGTCAAAGTTGTCCTGAGAAACGAACTCAAATTCGATCTCGATCTCTGGAAGTTTCTCATCCAGATATTTTAAGTAAGTTGCTCTGGATGACTCTGCGTTGTATCCCATCATTCTTAATTTGACAACTCCGTCATCCTTTGCAGATGATTCTTTTTTCTCTTCTTCTTTTCCGCAGCCGGCAAGTCCGGTCACTACCATACATGCACATAAAAGAGCTGCAACCATTTTCTTTCTCATAGTTTTTCCCTCCGTTGTTCTGACTGCTTTTCGCAATCATTTGTCACTATCTTTTTGATGTACTCATTATAGCTTTCTCCCGTCAAAAGATAAATCAAGGATATTATGTTTTTATATAAATAAATTACGGTATTTCGAAATGAAACACCGTAATTTTTCCCTGCGTTCTCTATGATTTTTTCTGTTTACTGGTACTTTTGCACAATCTTCCTTGTTTCTGTCACAATATTCCGCTTTTCTGACACGATATTATGATATCCAGATATTATGGTCTCACACCTGCCGGGCATCACCCTATGCGGACTTTCGGGTGTAGACGACCGGAACTCCATATTCAGACTCTGTGTAGATCCGTTCTCCTGCCGAGATGATCTCCTCTCCGTTTCTCTCCCATACGCCTGCCGGAAGATAAAGTTCTCTTCCCGTCTTTCCTTTCTCACAGACCGGAGCGACAAGATATCTGCTTCCCAGCATGAACTGATCTGTCAGTTCTTCCACCGGTTCTCCCGGAAATTCATATGCCATGTAGCGGACAAGCGGTTCTCCGCTCTGCGCGCTCTCTTCTAACACTTCCATCATATAGTCAATATAGTTCTCACGCTCTTTAACGCTTCGTCGGATCGCATTGAAGTTCTCCTCGCTCAGCACACGGTACGGCGCTGCAGAAAACTGCATTGCCGGAAGCAGGCAGGCGATCTCGCTGTGACGGACGAACAATTCCTGATCCAGTCTGGAATCCGCCATCTCCTGGAAGTTTAAGTATTCTCCGCCTCCGATCATGTCCGGACTTCCATACGGATGTCCGGTGATCCCCTGCAAAAGTGTATCCGGGATCAGAGATGCCACGCCATGTTCTCCCCAGGAGTGTTCTTTGTCGCACAGACGCTGCATCAGCGGGCGTCCTCCTGCGCGGAATGTTACCCGGTATTCGTTGAACGGATACTGTTCTCCAAACTCTGCCCAAAGTCTTGACTGCTCATCCGGCGTCACATTTCCGTAAGTCCGGTTGTCCTCTTCATAATAAATACTGTCTCCGGCATCGAACTTAAATCCATCTACTCCGATCTCACAGAGCGCATCCAGCTGTGCTTTCAGCCACTCTGCCGCCTTTGGATTAGAGAAGTCAAGCACTGCCGAGTATCCGTTCCACCATTTTGCAATGTAAGTCTCTCCGGATGCATCACGGACTAAAATCCCAAGCTTCTCTGCCTCTCTGTATTTTACACTGTCCGCGGAAATGTATGGGCATACCCAGAGCATGACATGATAGCCCATCTCGTGTAACTTCCGAAGCATCGCTTCCGGATCTTTAAACTTTCCGCTGTGGAATCTCCAGTCTCCGTAATATTCTGACCATCCGTCGTCGATCATGATCACACCGGATGGAAGACCGGATTCTCTGATCTTCTCCGCATATTTCATGACATCAGTCTCATTCTGATAGAATGTCAGCTCGATCCATGTATTGTAGACAATCTGTGAGAACAGTTCCTTCGCCGGCATCTTTCCGGTAAATGGAAAATAATGAGACATTGCATACAGATATGCCTCTCTTAAATTCCCACCCGTCTCCGATAAGATACAGTCGTCCGGCACGCAGATCGTCCCGGAAGCAAATTCTGTCCGGTATCCCGTATCTCTCCAGATCACCCTTCCCTTTGTAGACACCCACAAAGGCATCGCCTGATTCGGCGTCTGATTCTTTGTAAAGTCAATGACCGTCTCCGATTCTGCGCTCAACGGCATCTTCATCCCGTATTTTACACAGCTTCCGTACCAGTATTCACCGTCTAATATTTTTATGTTCATGTTCCGTTTCCTCCCGTATCTGTAAATTCCCAGTATTATCTCTAACTATATCGGATTCCCCACGAGACGAAAAGCAACTAACTTACGTTTTTCTATCACTATATTAAGATTTTTTACTGTCACGGTATTCGTTCGGCGTCATCCCTTCCTGCCGCTTGAACATCTTGGAAAAATAACTTGGATTATCATATCCGACCTGGAATGCGATCTCATATGCCTTTAAGTTAGTCTCCTCAAGCAGCTTTCTTGCATATTTCAGCCGCACTGTCGTCAGATAATTCCAGAGGCTCATACCGACCTCCCTCTTAAACAGATAGCAGAAGTAATTTTTGCTGACAGAGATCGCATTGCTGATATCATCTAAGGATAAGTTCTCATTGTACCGCTCTTCGATCAGCTTCAGACTCTCATTGATCGGCTTACTGTATTTCTTTTCTTCATCCTTTTCTTCTCCTCCGTCCATCTCCCCGATGATCTGTCTCATAAATTCCTTCAGTTCATGGAGCGAATGATATTCCAGAAGCTCTTTGTAGGAAATATCCTTCTTCAGCAGATACAGTGTCTTATTGCAGAAATCGTAGATATCCTGCTGCGTATCCGGCTGATAGACTGTGGACAGTTCAAATGCCTCCTCCAGAAGTTCCAGAAGCTGTACTTTGTCCGAGGAAGCCACCGCCTGCTCCATCTCCCGGAAGATTCCGATCCGGCGCAGTTCATCGATCTCCTGACCGACACAGTTATAATCATATCCGAGGATCTGCTCCTCCCCGATATAGAATCCGTATTTCTGAAGACTCATCACCTGCTCGTAGATCTTCGGCAGCTCATCAATCTCTGTACACGCCTTACTGAAGCACACCATGATCTGCATTTCCAGTTCTCTCTGGAATACGGAAATGATCTTCCGGATCATCTCGATCAGTTCCTGTTCTTCTGTTTTTTCGATCAGAAACAGCCATGCATCATCCTCAAAGTACAAATACTTCTTCCGGTATTCCTCCCCGATCACATCCCCGATCATGGCGGCAGCATACTTATCTCCCATCAGTTCCATGTTGCTCGCCGTGTCAAACTCATTGATCGAATCACTCTGCTGCTGGATCAGAAGCAGCATGCAGTCCTGAAAGCAAAAGCCATATTTGTTTTTATTCTGGAGAATCTTATTTTTGTTGTTAGATCCCCGCATATATTTGAACAATTCCATCATCCGGAGTTGTTCCTCGCTCTGGTCTCTAATCTTCTTTTCATATGCTTTTCCGCGGATCTGCTCGATCACCTGACAGAGAGACTGTTCCAGTTCCTGCTCATCGACCGGCTTTAATATATAGTTGCTGCAGCCATACCGGATTGCCTCTTTTACATAGTCAAAATCTGCATATCCGCTCATCAGGATGATCTTCACATTCTCAGAGATCGCCCGCACTTTTTTCACAAGCTCCAGCCCGTCCATATTTTTCATGCGGATGTCTGAGATGATGATATCCGGCATCTCCTGAAGTACTTTCCGGTAGGCTTCCTCCCCGTCATCTGCGGTCCCCAGAAGCTCCAGTCCGAGTCTCTCCCACGGAATAATACTCTTTAACATTTTTAATGTGATCATCTCATCATCGACTAATAACACCTTCATTTTACTCATTGCACCTCTCTGTCCCCGGTAATTTGACAATGACTGTCGTCCCGGTTCCTTCCTTTGAATTCAGTTCGATCCCATACGGATCACCGTACTGTTTCTTCAGTCTCGCATTCACGTTTAAGATCCCGACACTCTTGCCTCTCTCATAATGTCTTCCGGCACGCAGATTCTCCCGGAGTTCTTCCATCTTTTCCTTTGAAATTCCTTTTCCACTGTCGTAAATGATAATATACACATCATCGCCTTCTGCCTCTACACTGAGCGCAACCATCTCTTTTCCGGATGCTCCCAGTCCGTGCTCGATCGCATTCTCTATGATCGGCTGCAGGGTCAGCTTCAGGATCGGGGTCTCTTTTAACTCTTCGCTGCATTCTACCGTATAGAGGATTCTGTTGTCATAACGGATGTTCTGCACATGCAGATAATTCTTCACATGCTCCAGTTCCTCTTCCAGCGTCACCACGTCGTATGGGCGGTACACGGAATATGCCATCACCTTCCCAAGCGCAGTGGAGATCTCCGAGATCTTCTCCGTCTCTCCTGCGATCGCCAGCGCCTTGATCGACTGAAGTACATTGTTCATAAAATGCGGATTGATCTGATGCTGAAGCGCTTTTAGCTTCTCTTTTGATAATGCCTTCTCCTCCTCGATCATCTTCTGATTCAGCGAGACGACATTTTCAATCATCCCCTGGATCGTCCCGGAAAGCACCTCGATCTCTTCCATATCTCCCCGCGGGAATGTCACATCGTAATTTCCCTTTGCAACTATATTACATTTTTTTACCAGACGTTTCAACGGTTCTGTGATATATGCGCTTGTCTTATGGGACAGCACTGCGATCAGCACTGCCGCCGCCGCCAGCACAAACAGCGTGATCAGGAAGATCTGTACTTTGATGCTTCCCATCTCACTCATCTTACGCATTCCTACAAGCCTGAGATCAAAATAGTATGCTTTCATCGACACCGCCAGCAGTTCGTCTGTATTTTTCACATACATCCGCTCCTGCCCGTCCGTCTCATGGAGCCACTCCTTGATCTCTCTGTCTTCCTTCTGCTCCTGCGCAGAATACCACTCTCCATTGACATCGGTCACTGCAAAGTGGATGTCCTTTCCTTCTTTTCCGAGAATCCGGTCCAGATTGATATCACACACAAGAAATGCCTGCGGCACAAAGGACACGGGATCTGTCCCGAACGCCATCGGCATCACCATAGAAATACATTTTTTGTCTGAATGATCATAATAGTACGACTGGTCATGGATCTCTGACATATAGGAAATATTCAGTTCGATCCGCTGTGTCAGATGCCGGAACCACTCCTGCTGTCTCAAGATCTCACCGTCAACTGCCATCTGGGAGCTGTACAGACATGTTCCATTCCGGTCTACGATATAGATATTTTCCACTTCCGCATTTCGGTTCACAAGCTGGAACCGGTCAAGGATCTCCCTCTGATTATACAGCTCGATCGCATAATCAATCTCGTCCCCTTTCAGCCGGTACTTGACGATCTCTTTGATCCTCGGGTCATTGGAGAGGGTCTTCTGGGCATCCTGGATCGTAAGCAGCTGATTATCGAGAAGATTCAGGTTCAGTTCCACCACATTCTCACAAAACTTTACTGCCTGCGTCCAGTATACCTTGATACTGAATACCGCAAAGACGATCACCGATATCAATATGACCACGAAAAAACCGATGAGATATCCTTTTCGGATCTCCTGCTCCAGTGCTTTCCTCTGCCGTGCTCTCTCTTTCTTTGCGCGCGCACGATTTCCTCCTTCTTCATCCACAGCAGAACTTGCTGTGTCCGATCTGTTTTCTTCCCATATAGTTTAGCAGACCCGGAGCAAAATTAATAGAATTTCTTTTAAAATCTGTCCGGCAGTTCCTCTCCCTGATGTTCCTCTGTATAATACTGGGCCTGCGCCTGATACAGATTAAAATATTCTCCCCGCTGCGCGAGAAGCTCCTCATGGGTTCCAGTCTCCGCGATCTTTCCCTCGTTCAGCACAACAATTCGATCACAGAATTTACAGCTGCTCATCCGGTGCGAAATGTAGATAGCTGTTTTCCCCCTGATCATCTGATCAAAATTTTCATAGATCTCTACCTCAGCCACCGGGTCCAATGCCGCCGTCGGTTCATCGAGGATCACAAACGGAGCATCTTTATAGAGCGCCCTTGCGATCGCCACCTTCTGTGCCTCCCCGCCAGATAGGTTTTCTCCCTCTCCGGTTTCATAATAGAGCCGTGTGTGAATCCCGTCTCTCATCTTCTCCACCCGCTCCTGCAGTCCGACTTGCCGGATCACTTCCCGGACGCGTGCCTCATCCACATTTTCCGATCCCGCAATATTTTCATCCAGTTCAAAATGGTACAGTTCAAAGTCCTGGAAAACAACCGAGAAGATCTGCATATACTCATCGTAATCATACTTTCCGATATCAATCCCATTGAGCGTAATCCTCCCTTCTGTCGGCTCATAAAACCGGAGCAGAAGCTTGATCAGCGTCGTCTTTCCGGCTCCATTTCTGCCGACCAGCGCCATCGTTGTCCCAATCTCAAATTTCAGACTGATATCACGTAAAATAGTATTCTCTGTTCCGGGATAGCGAAAAGAAACATGTGAAAATTCCAGTTCATACTGGTTGTCATCCCGCTTCTCGATCGGGAGTGTGCCATCGTAATGCATATTAGGCAGACGGAGAAACGCTTCATAGGTCTTCAGATATCTATTGGAATGATCAATCTCCACACGGAGACTCATCATCTTGCGGACACTGTTCATCATTGTGATGACCGCCCCCGCATACATGATCACATCCCCGATCCGGACACTGCCGGTCATCACTTTCAGCGAAATATAGACATAGGTCGCCCCGGCAAGAAGTTCCATCACAAATACAACTGACCCGGCATATCTGGCTCTTTGCTTTTCACACGCATACTCTGCTTTACAATAGTCACAGATCACCTGATACTTTTTCATAAGATAATCCCGCATCTGACAGATCCTTACTTCTTTCGCTGCCTTCTCGCCATACAGTACTCCTATATATCCTCCGACCGCGTTGCTGTGATCCAGTTTTTCATTCATCCTGGCAGACAGTTCTCCGATCTTCCCGGCAACCCATTTTCCAAATACGAGCACCCCCGCAAAAAGAGCTATCAGACATCCCGTTGTAAGCAGAAAGAACCAGACTCCTTCCCTGGAGAGGTCAGAATGTACCAGAAGCAGGATCACAAATCCAGATGCAATCACTACCTGCGCACCGTTGACGAAATACTCGTAGATCCGCTCCAGCTGTGCCCGCATGCCTCCATGTCCACGCTCTCCCAGCTGGGTTTTTCTGAATTTCTCCATCGTCTGTTCTTTTTCAATCTCCTCAAACTCCATCTGAAATGCTTTCCTTGCAGTCCGCTTTTTCGTCTCCTCCTGACTCGGCTCGATGTAATGCTCAAAGATCCTTCTGGATGCCTTCGCGATCAGACTGATGATCCAGACTGCGCCCACCAGTTTCACTACCAGTACAGCCGCCGCCCGGTACTGTTCCTCCAGCAGCGCATTTAACACCTGCGCATAGAGAAAACTGTTCACATAGGCAATGGAAGCGGCAGAAAATGCTCCGAGGATCAGAACTACTTTCAGGATCTTATATTCCTTCGCCTGAAACAGACAGAACTGCCACATCTCTTTTACCGTCATTTTATGCATCTGTTCCATCTGCCTCTTCTCCCTTCTGATAATATTTACTCTGTATCTGAAACAGTTTTGCGTAAGAGCCCCCAAGCTCCATCAGTTCTTCGTGTGTCCCACACTCTTTGATCCTGCCGTCCTCAAGGAGCAGGATCTGATCACAAAATCTTGTGGAGGCAAGTCTGTGAGAGATAAAGATGCTGCCCGCGCCTCCCAGCGTATCCCGGTAAATTTCATAGATTCTCTGCTCTGCGATCGCATCAAGTGCCGCTGTCGGCTCGTCAAGCATCATCAGCTTTGGTCTGCGGTACAGCGCTCTTGCCAGAAGGAGTTTCTGTATTTCTCCTCCCGACAGATAGATCCCATCCTCCTCGATATCCTTTCCAAGACAGGTCAAAAGTCCTTTCGGCAGACTTCGGATTTTTTCTTCGAGTCCTGCCTTTTCAAGGATCTCCCAGACCCTGTCCTCATCCCAGACTTCTGAGAGCGCCACATTTTCTGCAACGGAGTAGGACATTATAATCTGATCCTGGAAGATCGCCGCAATCTGTCTGAAATATTCATGGGCATTGATCTCCCTTGTATCAATCCCATTGACATAAACGCTTCCTTCTGTCGGGAGATATAAGCCAAGGATCAGTTTGACCAATGTTGATTTTCCTGCCCCATTGACACCGACCAGAGCAAGATGTTCCCCCTGATGCAGTGTGAAAGAAACATCTTTGAGCACCGGCTCTTCTGCGTTCGGATACCGGTAAGACACATGCTCCAGCCGGATCTCAATCTCAGAGAAATTATTTTTTGGAGTACGGGTTCCTTCCCGCTCCTGATTATCAAGTTCCAAAAATGCACGGACATCATCGGTCTGGAGACTGTCTCTGTGAATCTCCATAATGCTCCTGCCAATTTCCGAAATCCATGCCGCAAATCCGCTGATCACTCCAAGGTAAAAGACAAATTCTCCAACTGCCATCCCCTTTTGAAGCAGGGAAATCAGATAAAGACAGCATATCAGATCCCTCACCGCTGCCATCGTGACCTCTGTCATATCCGACAGAAAACAGACGGTATGATATTTGCGGAGATACTTCCTATTCTCCTTGATCGCTCTGTCATATTTTCCGATCAGCCAGCCCGAAAGTCCAAACACGCGGATATCTTTGCCCCCCTGCACATGATCGACCACCTCGTCCAGATACCGTTGTATCTGAAGGTTCTTAGCCAGCTTATGTCTACTCTTTTCGTACACCCTTTTTGACGCTGCCACAACCGCCGCATTGATCAGTGAAAGTCCGACAAGCATAACAACTATCTTCAGATTCACGCTGCCGAGGATCAGAATATACACGGTCAGTCCAAGTATGTTCGCACAGAGTGTCTGAAAGCAGGACACCATACCGCCCAGTCCCACATTGTTATTCCACAATGCCTGATTGCTTTTTTCTGCCAGCTCCCACATAGCTTCATCTTCATACACTTCCATTGAAACTTCAGAAAATTTTGCGTTGACATTTCTTTGATGATACGAAATCCGGATATCCATCCCCGCCGACACATTGATCATGTGGTAATAGGTGTGCAGCCATCCGGTCAGCCCATAGATCCCAAATACTGCAAAAACAGCGGCTGCCATCACCGGAAATGCCGTCCCATCTCCGAGCATAGAGACTGCCAGAGCACTTGCGGCTGCCCCCAGAAGCGGCAGAAGCACATAGAGTACCGCCTCAAATCCCATATGGAACAGATACTCCGGCCGTTCCCTGACGATGGGAGCAAAAATATAGATCAGATTTCTGATCACGCCGTTCGTTCTTTTCTTTTCTCCATCCGGACTGGAATCCTTCTGCCGTCTGTTTTTCCTGCTTTCTTTTCTGTTGTCTGCCATGACAGATTTCTCCTCTCTTTGCAGTCTTTTTTGTCTGCTTTTCCAGTGCTTTTCAGCATTTCACCAGTTTAAACTTTACCATACTTTCCGGAACCTGAAAAAAATATGCACGAATGGTTCAGATTCGTGCATAAACTGTTGATTTTTAATGAAAATATTCCTCGATAAATGCCTCTGCGTCAAACAGATTGATATGGCAGTATCCTCCCGGATTTTTATCGAGATAATCCTGATGATATGCTTCTGCCGGATAGAAGTTCTCCAGTCTTTTGATCTCTGTCACAACCGGCTCCTGACAGCTTTCCCGCAGACGTTCCACCACGCTCTCAATGACAGCACGGTCTTCTTCCCGCTCATAGAAGACACCATTTCGATATTGTGTCCCTACATCTCCTCCTTGTCTGTTCAGCTGTGTCGGATCTACCACTTTAAAAAACGCGTGCAGAATGATTTCCAGTGAGATTACTTCCTCCTCATAGACTACGCGCACCGTCTCCGCATGTCCCGTATTCTTTTTGCAGACTTCCTCATAGGATGGATTTACTGTATTTCCGTTTGCATACCCGGCCTCTGTCTCCAGGATCCCCGGCAGCTTCTTCATATATGCCTGAACACCCCAGAAACATCCTCCTGCAAGATAAATTGTATTCTTCATTGCTCTCTCCTTTTCCCGGTCACCGCTCTAAATTTTCTTTGCACAGATATCTGCCAGACAGCATCTGTCGCAGTACGGCTTCGTCCGGGCCGTACATACTTCTCTTCCATGGTACACCAGTCTGTGGCAGAAATCACTTCCTTCTTCCGGAGGAATGATCTTCCAGAGTTCCATCTCTACTTTCTTTGGCTCCTTGATACCATCGACCAGACCGATCCGGTTTACAAGGCGGATACAATGCGTATCTGTGACGATCGCCGGTTCTCCAAATACATCTCCCATGATCAGATTCGCACTCTTTCTCCCAACTCCCGGGAGCTTCAGAAGTTCCTCAAACGTCTTTGGGATCTGTCCATCATACTGTTCTTTTAAAATCTTCATGCAGGCGCTGATGTCCCTCGCCTTGCTTTTTCCAAGACCACACGGGCGGACGATCTCCTCGATCTCTGCCACGTCCGCTGACGCCAGTGCATCCACATCCGGGAATTTCTCATACAATTTCTCCACAACAATGTTCACTCGCTCATCGGTACACTGTGCCGCCAGCCTCACACCGATCAGAAGCTTCCATGCCTGATCGTAGTCCAGCGTACACTCTGCGTCCGGATATTCCTTTTTCAGACGCTCGATCACTTCCAGCGCCAGTTTCTGTTTTTTCGTCTTTGCCATATCTGTCTTCTCCTAGTCATTTTATAGATCATACGGTTCTGTCCAGTTTTACGACCGTCTTCTTTTGTACTATTATTTTATTTTACCTCTTTTTGCGGATTCTGTCTGCAACATTTTCTCCATCTTCTGTAAAAATCCAGCTTTTTCTTCCCTTTCCATGAAAAAATCCCTGGTTCCGGAGCCAGTCACAGCCATCTCCTTCGCCCTCCTTTTTCTGGCGGAGGCTGTTCTCTTTTCTTCTTCCTGATATGCCCTTTCTTTTCACCTGTGATACCATATAGTAAATCCGAAACCGAAAATGCTCCCACTCCATCACTGTAAATGGATGTTCCTCCACAACGGTGACTGTAAATTCTCCATTCTGATAGTCCGGGTATGTCCCCACAAATCCACTCTGGAGCAGTTTCTCTTCTGTCCGCAATGCAAACTGCTCCATACAGTCAATCCCTTCATAAGTCGCCGGATACTTTTCCTCAAGCGACTCCCGCACCGGAGACCAGTTCCGAAATGGTGCAAATTCTGCAAGTCTCAGAAGCATTAATTCCCCTTCGGTGCATACTTCTTCCCCCACATAGGCAAATTTATCGTAGATCGTCCCTGCCATGTAGACAAGCCTTCTCCACTGCTCCTGCCCTTCCATCCAGAAATGTCCGATCGCATGATACTGATAGCAGGTTCTGCATTCCCTCAGTGTCTCAAAGTACAATGTAAATACATTTTCCTCCCCATAGCTCAGACTTCTCTGCCGGACAACCAGCACATAATTGCCTTCTTCCCCGGAAATCCTCGCGGACAGTTCCAGTTCCCCCATCTGCTCCTCCGTGGCTGCCTCTCCTACAATTCTGCAGTTTTCTAAAATCAGATAATCCTCGATCGCATCATTCATCATATATGGGATCAGATAATTCTGTCTGCCTGCTTCTTCTTTCTCAGAAGGCTCTTTGCAAATTTCAAATACCTGATATTGAAAAATCTCTGCAAGCCTCCAAAATGCCAGAGGCATTCCCTCCTGCAGTCCATCAAAATGCGCCAAAAGTTCCTCGCTCATTTCGTTTTCCTCCACCTTTTCACCTGCCCTTCTGACAATCCATGCTATTCTGACATCCCGGGCAGTTCTGACACCCCAGGCTCTTCTTTACAATCCGCTCAAATGCTTCTGCAAACCTTCTGTCATCTTCCTCTGTACGCCTGGCAGGTCCCTTCAGATGATGTCTGCTCTTTGCCCTTCTGGCTTTCTTAGCCATATGCCTCTCCATCAGGAGTCCGTCAATATTTTCGTTTGTATACTCCCTCCCATTTTGATGGATACAGTAAGCGCCCTTCCCAAGCGCCATCGCCGCAACACCGTAATCCTGCGACACAACGATATCTCCCCGGCTGCACGCTCCGATCAGTGCAAAGTCAACTGCATCCGCCCCTGCGCCGATCACCTTCACTTCACTGTAATCCGATGACAATATATGGCTGGTATCACAAAATAAACTACATGGAATCTTATATTTCTCTGCAATCTGTTCGATCACTCGAACGACCGGACATGCATCCGCATCTACTAAAATCATTTCTCTCCTCCATCTGTTCCTGTCGGTTTATAATACCTTAAATCATTTCGTGCCGATTTTCCACAGTTTTTATTCTTCTCACGACTGTTTTCCACACTTTTTCTCTTTCATCCACACAGAAATACCCCTATTTCCATCTTCCCACATCCCATCATCTTCTCATAGGAAACTTCCCCTGCCTTTTCTGTCTGAAAAACTCCAAACTGAAAACTCCAAAAAACCTGACTGTTGTCTTTTGACCTGCGCTTTTCCCTGTGATAGAATAACTTTATCAACTTGCCGTTTTGACGGCGGAATGGAGTATATTATGAAACAGATCGAGACAACTTATCCAGATGACAAGACTTTGATGTACCGCCTTCTCCGGACACAGCTGACCGGACTGGTCGACGGAGTTCCTCATCTGACTGCCAATCTTTCTAATATTTCTGCGCTTCTTAACGGAGCGCTGCGCGATATTAACTGGGTGGGATTCTACCTTCTGCAAAAGGACACGCTGATCCTCGGACCATTTCAGGGAAAACCTGCCTGTGTGGAGATCAAAGTCGGAAATGGTGTCTGCGGCACCGCTGCTGCTGAGGATTGCACTATGCTCGTGCCGGATGTGCATACATTCCCGGGACACATCGCCTGCGACTCCGCCTCTAATTCTGAAATTGTTGTTCCCATCCACCTCGATGGAACGGTGATCGGTGTCCTCGATATCGACAGTCCGCTTTTCCACCGCTTTGATGAGGAAGATAAACGCGGATTAGAGCATCTCGTCCATACACTGGAGCAGATGCTGTGCGAACAGTTCCGGCGCATTTCCCAAGTTCTCTAAGCTCCTGCCGTGTCTGCCGGATTCTGTTCTTCTGACAGAACCCGGAGGATCTGCACACGTCTCTGCGTCAGCAGCGCAAGCACATTTTTTGCCTGCGCTGCATTCTTTCTCGCAAATGCATTCTGAAGCTGCGGAAGGAATTTCTTCATACTCTTCATCTTCAGCCGATCCATCGTCTGACCAATCCTTCTCATTGCCATCATCGCAGCCGGCCACTGTCCCCTTGTCACCGCCTGCCCGAGCCTCAGAAACTCCTGCCCTCTTACAAACTGCTCCAGTTCCTGAAAATAGCTCTCCTCCCCGTACTGCTCCACGCCCTCCGAAACACAAATCCCGATCTGCTCAAGTTTCTGAATCTGTACACTTCTGTCTGTCATATTCTGCTCCTCTCCTGCCCGCTGTGCCATAGCAAAAGCGATGCTTTCACACCACTCCCGCACATTCTTTTTGGCAGATTCTCTATACTTCTTTTTTCCCCGTCAGTTCATAGTAAAAAATGTACTGCTGCATCACACCCTGCATTCCTTTGTATCTGCGGTTTGGAAATCCCCGCTTATAGTGCTTCTGAAGCGCCTGGCTGATATGGGTATCTACCGGAAATGCCTGCAAATGGTGAAGTGCAAACAAACAGATACAGTCTGCCACCTTCTCCCCGACACCGAATAATTTCAGCAATTCCTTCTTCACCTTCGCATAAGGAAGCTGCCGGATCTCTTCCAGATCCACTTCACCTTCTGCAATGCTCTTCGCAGTCCGCACAACGTATTTGCTGCGATAACCGAGATTACATGCTTTCAAAGCGTCCTCATCAAGTCCGGCAAGCTTTTCTGGTCCCGGAAATGTATAAAATACCTCCCCGGAATCACTTTTTCGCTCCTCCCCATACGCTTCGCAAAGATTCCGGATGCACTTCCTGATCCGTGTGATATGATTCTGCTGCGAGATCAGAAAAGAAACGATCATCTGCCGCAGGATCCGGATCCCACTGCCCCATCCTGCCGCCGCAAGCAGATAGGAATCCTTAGGAGAAATGCTCTCGATATAGCTCTGATAATCTGTTTCCAGATCAAAATACCCGCTCCAGATTTCTTCAAATTCCTGCTGGGTGCAGAAAAATGTACACTGCTCTCCTTCTTGCAATATTTCTAAAAATCTGCCGTGCGCGATCACTCTATAACACTTTTCCGATACCCGCTCCATCCGAAAACACTGTCCGGAATCGCAGATCTGCTGCAAGTTAAAATTGTTTATCTCTTTTGTCACCATGTCGTTCCTCACTTCATCTCCCTTTCGCATGATACCAGTTCTTCCTGCTGCCAAAAACTACACCATTCTGTTTCCGAATCAGATCTGTTTCTTTACGATCTGATACTCATCCCCGAACTGATAATACGGGCAGTCCCGAAACTCCCCGCGGACAAACCGGTACATCTCATCCTCATCCAGGTTCTTGCTGCACACATAGTATTCATACTCTTCATCGTACTCATAATTCATACAACTCTCGCAGTTCGTGGCTCTATGCTTGTTTCTGTTTGCTTTTACTGTTGATTTTTTGATTGCATCTTCTCTTTTTTCTTCCATTTTGTATTAATCCTCTTCTTACTTCTTTCTCAAACTCATTTTCTCAAAATCATTTTTTATGAAATTCTTCAGATTATTTAGAAATCCTTTTTTCTTTTGTCATACTTTCCTCACATCTTCCCTTTATCATAATCTTATCAAAACAAAGAAGTCAATGGATGCATTTAGATTTTTATGATTTGTGTCCGTTGTACTTCGCCTAACAATTCCGTTTTTACGTTTATATAGATTGCTTTCATACATGAAAAACAGGTACTTTCCTGCCGGTACGCCCCGGGAAAATACCTGTTTTTCAACCTTTTCTATATGCTTTTCATTGTTTCGTCCAGACAGACATTTCCACCCGTCTGCAACTGTTTCCTTACACGGTTTCTTCTACATTCTTTCTGCATTGTGCCGCACTGTACAGAAGCAGCGCTGTCATGAGAAGCGCAAGTACAGCCACCAGGATCCATGCAATTTTATAAGTACCAGTCACATCATACACAACTGCAATAAGCGGAACACCAAATGCGAATCCCGCATTGCTGAACATCGACACAAATCCAAATGTCTCCGCATAATTTTTACTTCCGAATAACTTACTTGTCAAAACAGAAACACTGACCGTTCCGATGCAGGTTCCAAATCCGAATAAGACTGCCATGAGGTAGAGCATCGGCTCTGCAGAGATAAAGAGCAGCGCAGTTACTGATAAAAAGAATGCTGTGTTTCCAAAAAGAATTCCCGCCTTAGACCCATATTTATCAAAAATATGTCCCAGCAATAATTTCCCCGGAACAGCGATCGCCATATAAATAGATGTGATTGATGCTGCTTTTGCCGTGGAGTATCCTGCATCCATCACTGCCGACGGAATGTGGGAAATAATTGCTCCCGTCAGAGAAATCAATGTAATTCCTGCAATAAATGCCCAGAATAATGGCTGTCCCTTTAACTCCTTCAAAGTTACATTCCATTCCGCCGCTGCAACAGTTTTTTTGGCAGATGCCCCTTCTCCGTATCCATACGGCTGCAGCCCTTTATCTGCCGGTTTCTGCCGGATAATGAAAACAGCAACCGGTACAAGTACGCAGAACATCACTGCTGCAATCACAATATAGGTGTGTCTCCATCCATAGTCTGTGATCAGTGTCCCAATGACAGGGCTTAAGATTGCTCCTCCGATCCCGGAACCTGCCATCGCAATGCTTGTTGCCAGTCCACGCTGTTTCTGGAACCAGTTTGTGATGACAACTGAAATCGGGATCATTGTAGAACCCGCTGCAAACACCCCTACAAACACTGCGATCAGGTAAAATACCGGGAGCGAAGTTGCCACGGAAAACATTCCATAACTGATAGATACTCCTGCAATACAAGTGATCAGAATCTTATGCATATGCCTGCTCGACATCAGTTTTCCCGCCAGCGGTGCAAGAAACACTCCGAGAAGCGTACTGATCGTATTTACTAATGTATACGCACTTCTTGCAATTCCAAGATCCTCTGTGATCGGTTTGATAAAAAGGCTTGCACAGCTGACAAGCGGCGCATAGCCAAGCGCCATGATCATCACACAGCCGGCAACAATAAACCATCCATAAAATATTTTTTTCTTATTCATTTCCGTCCCTCTTTTTTCTCTCTTTGTTTACAGTTTGTGTTTCTCCAACCAGTCCATTGCTGCCTTTGCATATGCCGCCGCTCCGATCGGAAGGCACTTTTCGTTGAACTGTACTTGTGGATTGTGCTGTCCTACCCACTTCTTCTCATCATCGATTCCTGCTCCGATTGCGAAATAGCTTGATGTCACCTCATTTGAAATAAATGCAAAATCTTCAGATCCCATCACATGGAATACCGGAAGTACCTGCAGTTCTGGATTCATCTCTTTAATACTGTCCCTGATCTCTTCATTCAGTTCCTTGTCACACACAACGCTTGGCACATTGCTTAACACCGTCAGTTCTGCCTTCGTGCGATAAGCAGATGCTACTGCAGGAACGACCTCATTGATCCTTTTGATCATCTGCTCCGTCACTTCTTTCTGGAAAGTACGGAGCGTTCCCTGAAGTACAGCCTGCTCCGGGATCACATTTGCCGCATTTCCCGCCGCAAACTGGCCGATCGTCAAAACTGCTTCTGCTGACGGAGGACATTCCCGCGCGATCAGAGACTGCAGCGCAAGGTAGATTTGTACACCGGCATTGATCGGATCGATACAGGTCTCCGGCGTAGATCCATGTCCTCCGTGCCCCGTCAGGGTGATTTTAAAGCCATAGACGGACGCCATCGGATCTGTGCCATATGCGATCACCCCTACCGGAACTGTTGAAGATACATGCATCGCAAAAGCCGCATCTACCTTTGGATTTTCCAATACCCCGCACTCCAGAACGGTTTTCGCCCCACGAAACGTCTCTTCTCCAGGCTGGAACAGCAGCTTTACGGTTCCTGCTAGCTGTTCTTCTCTTTCCTTCAGAAGTTTTGCAGCCCCCAGTAAGATCGTTGCATGCATATCATGTCCGCATGCGTGCATATTTCCATTTTGAGAAGCAAACTCCAGATCTGTCAGTTCTTCGATCGGAAGTCCATCCATATCGCTCCTCAGCAAGAAACATCTGCCATTTTCCTTTTTTCCGATACATGAGACTACGCAGGCTCCATCCGCAATTACCTCATAGGGAATTTCCAGCTTTTCCAACACTTTCGTCACATAACTCACCGTCTCAGGCAGATCCAGATCCAATTCCGGGATCTGATGCAGGTCCCGTCTCCATATTGTCATTTCTTCCTGCATTTCCACTGCTTCTTCTAAAATTTTTTTCATCATAGAACCTCTCTCCTTTGCTTTGTGATTTTCACTTTACCCTTGAAAAAGAATCGCGTACATCTTATGATAAAGCTATGAATGAATCTGATTTTAGTTTACCATTTTGTTTTTTGTTTGCCCTATACTCAGTATCCCTATAGGAGTATATGAATTTTCTTATGCCACATCACTATTTTCTATAAATCATCCGTTTTCTCCGCAAAATAACTTAGTTCTTTTGCCGGAAACCAATATTTTTTTGATGTGGATTTTAGAAAAACTACCGAATAAAACTTTTTCAAGCAAGAGGTGTCTTTATGAACTTTACACATTTACAGTATGCTGTGACGGTTGCAAGAACCGGGTCGATCACCCGCGCTGCCCAGCAGCTTTTTGTTGCCCAGCCTTATCTGAGCAATACGATAAAAAAGTTGGAAGAAGAAATTGGCTGCCAGATTTTTGACCGCACAAGAAATGGGATCCGTCTCACCCCGGAAGGGCAGGAATTTATCTCGAGTTCCTATAAAATCCTGGCAGAACTAAATAAGATTAAAAATATCTCCAATGCACACTTTGAAAGCCCATTGCAGATATCTACATACTACTCTTCTTTTTTACTGCACTGTTTCTTAGAATTTAAAGCTCTGTCGCCTGCATCATTTCCTGATCGGATAGAAGAAATGGGAATCCGTGATGTGTTCCACTCTATTTTGTCAGGTAAAAGCACGCTAGGATTTATTTTCTATGTAACTTCGAAAGAGTCCAGTTATTTCCAGATGGGGCATGATTACCGATGTGTTTGTCAAAATTTCTTTACTCCGATGAAAATGCATGTACTTCTTTCCAGGACACATCCTCTTGCCTCCAGGTCTTCGATTCATCTGGAAGATCTGCATCAATATCCACATATTGCATACAACGACACAGCTTCCACAAGATATTTGAAAATCCTTGGGATGGAAGAAGACCCTGACTTGCTTCAGGTATCAGACCGCGGAAGTTTCTATGATGCGATCAAGCATTTTGGCTACGTTGCCACAGCCCCACTCTCAGAGGCTGCCCTTCACCCCGATTGTAAGACTGTCCCTCTTGCAGACCTGGAACTTTACCTGAATGTCTGCTATGTAACTTCCAACGATTACCAGCTGAATTGCCGGGAATGTGCCTTCCTCGATTTTATCAGGGAGAAACTAGAGACACAGATATAACCGCAGAAGAGATTTTTGCATAGAAAAACTGCCGGGATGTATCACATTCCCGGCAGAATCTATTTTCTTCTTTTATTCTTTCAGCAAAAATGGTTTATGGATCGGTGTTTCCATATCCCAAATCTTATATTCCCCTTCCCAATAATAAGCAGGCTTACAGCCGCCGCTTTTAAAGACGCGGATAAAATCTTCCATCGTATACACCTCTTCCGGGAAATAGGTCGCAAAAAATCCAACTTTCTCCCGGACATGACAGTCGCTTGATCCAACTGTCACCAGTCCTAATTCTCTCGCATAGTCTGCTGCCTTTCGGTTTGCCTCCGGCAGCGTGCTGCCATTTAACACTTCAACGCCGTCGAGACCGTGTACGGTTCTTAAATGTTCCTCCAGACCACGGTTGTTGTTCCGGAATGGATGTGCACTGAAGCAGATCCCTCCCTGCGCTTTCACAAGATCGATAAACTCCTGGGCATTTACCCGCTCTTTCGGATATTCGTCAATGCCCATCGCAACAATATCCCCCTGCAGGGAGAAAAATTCGATCCCGACAAAAATCGGGAAGCCCGTCTTTTTGGAATATTCTGCCGCATACTCTTTCAGTCCCATATTGTCATGATCTGTAATACAGACTGCCCCAAGTCCCCGCTTCTTTGCCAGTTCGACGATCTCCTCTAATTTTAAATGACTATCTTTTGAGCATGTACATTCATGCATGTGTAAATCAATAAACATTCTGCGCTCTGATCCATCCGGCGCTTACGTCTGGATCTTTCCCCTTTCCTTTATCTTTGCACGTTGAGATTCTGCGTCTGCTCACAGCACTCTTCCAAAATATTTTCACTGATCTTTCTCCACGAAATCTGGGAAAGCTGCGGATGCTCTTCTTCTGTCTGCTCCAGCTTCTCTCTCAGCGCCTCCGCCAGCCTCCGCTCATATTCCGGCAGTTCTTCTGCGACCGGTTCATCTGTATTTTCCATCGCCGGAAGCGTGACAAAGGCGATTGCTTCCCCCGGTACATGTTCCGAAAACCATGCTTTCATCCCCGGGATATCTGAGCATACTACCTTGCAGCCACATGCCATCGCCTCAATATTTACAAGCGCAAGCCCCTCAAAAAACGACGGCAGCACAAACACATCGCTCTGCCGGAACTGTTCTGCCAGCTCTCTCTGCGGCAGCATCCCCGGAAATCTTACCGGATATTTTGCTCCTGCCGCCAGTTTCTGGATCATCTGGTATTCTTCCTCCGGCCCATGTCCGCCTGCAAGAACCACCTCCAGCATTTCTTCCGGATAAGGAAGATACTCCAGCGCCCGGAGCAGACTGCACACTCCTTTTTTCTCAGAGATCTTTCCCGCAAATAGGATCCTTTTTCTTCCTTCACACTCACACCTCTGACGGATACGAGCAGGATCCGGAAAAAAGATCTGATCATTATAGCCCACACCTGCAACTACGATTTTCTCCTCCGGCATTCCAAACATCCGCTGGATCTCCTTTTTCTGTTCCTTGTGAAGTGCGATCACCCGATCAACATGTCTGATCCTTTCTTTGATATAGGCTCTGTTCTGTGGATTTTTCTCGATCTGCCTGAGGTCTGATCCATGACAGATGGCAATAATCTTCTTGTCAGGATACCATTCTCTCACCATCGCTGTCAGCAAATATAAATGATGACAGACGATCAGATCCGGATCAGACTGCCCAACCGCCCGCGCGACCTGCTCTGCAAATGCTTCCCCAAACTGTTTTGCCATCTCCTGCGTCAGATCCCGGTAGCGCGTACTCTCATACGGCATCTCATCGGACATTCCGGTGATGGAAAACGGAAGCTTTTCCGTCCGGTAAAACACCGGATAGAATCTTACCCCTTCCGGAAAATCAACCGTGTCTTCCGCATAGATCCCCCCGACAACCGACTGCTCATGCCTCAGTACCGCCCAGTTCTTCACAAGCTCCGTAAGATAAATCCCGCTTCCGGTACTGTGCGGCTTCTGTGCAGTAATACTCAAAATCTTCATTCTCTTTTGTTCCTCTCATATGTTTCGATTTCCTCCATTATATCACGGGCACTTACAAAAATATATAAGCATTAGAAAAAGACTGCAGCTACACAGCCACAGCCTTCTCTTTCTTATCGGATCATCTCTGACAGCTTTTTCTGGATTGCCAGAAATCGTGCATCCTTTTTCAGAAATTCCAGATCTTCATCTTTCTCCAGACTTTTTAACAGCATCCATTTGATATTTTCCGGAGCAGTTTCCGAAAATTCCATATGTCTGTACAACCTGGACTGTTTAAAATCTGTCAGTGTTTCTGCTGATTCCACAATCTCCTGCAGAAGTTCCAGCGTTCTCTCCAGATCCTTTCTGTACAACGCAAGCGGAAGTTCTGCCGATACTTCCATGTAGTTTCCCATCTCCATCACCCGGGCAATTTCCTTTTGCTTCTGCACAAGAAATTCTGCCTGATCCATGTCCCCTTCTTTCAATGCCAGCCCAAAGCTTCCACTTAGCGACCAGCTGATATCGTTGTAACCGGAGAATAATATCCGCTCGTACAGCTGATATGCTTCCCTGATCTTTCCTTGTTTTACAAAAAGCAGCGCACGCAGACGTCTTGCATTTCCATCATATTCCGGGAGCAGATTCAAATATTCTTCTGCTTTCTCATAAGCTTCTTCCCGCATACAGATCTGAAACAACCCTGTTGCCGCTGTCTGGCGGATCTGTTCATGGGTGCTCTGTACCGTACGGAGATATAATTTTTGTGCCTTCTCTGCATATTTTTCTGCGATATCCTTGTCTAAAAAGAGCTGATATCCATCAAAAAGCTGTGCGACGCTCAAAGCCAGCCTTTCACAATTTGGAAACGCTTCCACCTTCTCCTTTCCCAGAAGAAATACTTTCTCATAATTTCCTTGCTTGATCTGTTCTGAGAGTGATAATAAAATATCATTTAATTCTTTTTCGCTCAGCTCTTCCTGATACGATAAAAGCGTATCGGTACTGATCCCGAGCAACCGCGCGATCGGTGCAAGCAGAAGAACATCCGGAACAGAATTGCCTTTCTCCCACTTGTTCACTGCCGGAGCAGTCACCCCAAGTGCACATGCCATCTCTTCCTGTGTCATCTGTTTTTCCCTGCGGTATTTTCTGATCACTTCACCAATCTTCATATCCATTTCCTCCATAATCTTCCTCGGTGTTTTCAGGGAAATCTGCTTTTATTCTCCCTGATCATATCTGTTCGCATCGGCCTTTGCTTACTTTCAGCATAACAGACCTTCTCCCGTTCCACAACTGAGGGGATCTCAACAAATGGGGAAAGAAAATTAACGGCGGCTCAATAAAATTTCCTGAAGCGCTTTGATCTCCTCTGAGAGATATTTGTTTTTGTGGATGACCAGATTGATATTTCTTGTGACAGAAATCTCCTCAAGTGGCAATACAATCATCTCTCCTTTTCGCTTCTCCTCCTCGATCATTCTGCTAGAAAAAACGGCAATCCCTCTCCCGCGGATCACTGCCTTTTTGATCGCTTCTGTATTGGTGCTGCAAAAAATCCTACGCAGCTGTACGCCATGATCTTCAAACATTTTTTCAATCTGATTGCGCTCTGAGCTGCCACTTTCTCTGCTGATATACGGCTGTCCCTGAAGCATCTCCAGTGTCACGCGTTCTTTTGTGGCAAGCCAGTGACTTTTCCCGCAGACAACGACCATCTCATCCTCACAGACCGGCGTGATGACGAGATCTTTACTCTTTAAGATCCCTTCCACAATTCCAAGATCCACCTCATTATTTAAAATCTCCCGCTCGATCTCCGAAGAATTTGTCACATTCACACTGATCTGACATTCCGGGATCTTTCTGTCAGCCTCATCCAAAATATCATTGATCAGACATGTTCCCACAGACACGCTGCACCCGATCCGCAGACTCGTTGTCTCTACCGCCTGATTCATGGCTTCTTCCATATGTTCAAATGAATCCAGAATATGACGGGAAAAAGAGAGCATCAGCTCTCCTTCTTTCGTCAGATATAGTTTCTGGGAAAGCCGCTCAAACAGCTTTACCCCATAATGTTTCTCCAGTTCTGCGATTGCCTGACTGATGCTTGGCTGAGAGATGTGAAGCTTCTTTGCCGCTCTGCTCATCCCTCCGTTGTCCGCTACCGCTGTAAATATTTTTAAATGCCGGATCGTCATATCTTCCTTCCCTTCTGTCTTTCTCTATGCCACTTGCATTTACCGATCTGCTTAGATGGCTCCCATCAGCGCATAAATCACCGTTCCTACTACACCGCTTCCCAGAATGATCGCAATCGCGCTCGCCTTATATTTCCGAAGGATAAACAGCGACACTGCAAAGATCCCAAGCTCTACGATCCGAAGATCGCTAAACACAACTTCTCTCAATTCTGCCTGAAATAATCCAAGCATCAAAATCGATGCTCCTGCAGAAGCAATCAGAGCCACAACCGCCGGGCGCATTGCGCCGAGCACCACCTGCACGCCCCCGACTGAACGGTATTTATAATAGAAGTGCGCAAGAATCAGACAGATACAAAAGGATGGAATAATACATCCGATCGAACAAAGCAGCACGCCCGGGATCCCGGCAATCCGCATGCCGACAAATGTTGCTGAATTGATGGAAATCGGTCCCGGTGTCATCTCTGCAACCGTGATCAGATCTGAAAATTCTTCCAGCGTCATCAGCCCGTAAATATTGACGATCTGTTCCTGGATCAGCGGAATTGCCGCATACCCGCCTCCTACGCTGAACATACCAACTTGTATAAAAGCAAAGAATAATTTTAATAATAACATTATGCAACTCCTCCGTTCTTTTTCTTCACAGTTCCCACAGCAAGGTCAAGAAGACCGATTCCAAGACATGTCAGAATAATGATCATTGCGCTGACATCCAGCAGATAGGTTGCAATAAAAGCAACGACCATCATGGAAATATACAGCACCCGTTTTGTCTTCACAACATTTCCTGCAAGGTTGATCACTACATCGAAGATGACTGCTGCCACGCCTGCCCGCATGACCTGAAGCGCTGTGCTGATATACGGATTCGTGCGGAACTGTTCATAGAACAGTGAGATGATAGAAATAATGATCATCGGCGGAAGGATCGTTCCAAGAATCGCTGTCAGGGAGCCGACAACTCCCGCGATCCGGTATCCGATGATGACCGAGGCATTGACCGGAAGCGGTCCCGGCGCCGACTGTGTGATTGCCGTTACATCAAGCATCTCATCCTCCTCCAGCCACTGCAATTCTTCCACAAATTTCTTCTTCATCAGAGATACAATGACAAATCCCCCGCCAAATGTACACGCACTCAGAACGAACATTGACTTAAATAACACCCATAGTTTACTATAATCCTTTTTCATAAAAGCCTCCTCAGTTTTCTGAACCGACATCCTTCGATGTCCTTGTTTCTGAACTGAGTTTATCACACTGTACATTATTTGTAAAATACATATGTTTTATACAATCGATAGGTAATTACTTATATATCATTTTCTTCTGTGCAATTCCTATAGCACATTTCTACCATATAGGAAGGAATTTTTATATGCAGGCAAATTTACATCATGGTTATATTTTATGCGAAAGCAAGCCATAGAAAAAAGCAAAAAAGACATCTCATATTTCTATAAAATGCCTTTTTCGCTCTTTTCTTATCCCCTCTATCCTTTTACAGACCCGCGCATCATTCCAGAGATCAAAAACTTCCGGAAAATCAGTGCAGTAACTGCCGGAGGAATCACCGCAAGGATTCCTGCCGCCGCAGTCAGTCCATACTGAACGGAATCCTTCGTCATAAATTCAGACACCACGATCGCAACCGGCTTTGTCTCGATCGACGAAGCAAGGATCAGCGGGATCTGAAACTGATTCCATGTATTTAAAAATATGATCAGCGCCGCTGAAAGAATGATCGGATACGAGATCGGAAGGATGATCTTCCGGAAGACCGCAAATCTTCCACAGCCGTCGATCACTGCCGCTTCCTCCAATTCCTTTGGTATTGTAGAAAAATAATTCGACATCAGCCAGGTGATCATCGGAAGGTAGGAACTTACATAGACAAGGCTCAGCCAGAATACATTATCTAACAGCTGTCTCGCAACAAATATCCGAAACAGCGGAATGATCGTCGCCATCACAGGGATCACCATCGTGATCAGAAGCAGGTTCCGGATCAGTTTTCTCCCTTTAAATTCCATACGGCTTAGCGTGTAGGCGCTCATCAGGCAGATCGGGATCCCGACAAGCAAAGTCATCCCCACCGCTTTTAATGAGTTCCGGATACCGGTAAACAGTAGCTCCCCTTTTCGGCTTCCTCCGAATAATTCAATATAGTTCTTCCAGGTGACCGTTTCCGGGAGAAGCGCTGTCGTCTTTGCAAGCATCGCATGCTCCGGGGTGATCGACAAAATAAATGCCCAAATAAACGGTCCGAGCGTCAGTGTGAGGAATACGAGTAAAACCAGAATATATCCTGCTTTTTTCAGCCATTTCATTAGTATTCCACCTCCTTATTCAGACTCCGCAGATAGAAGATGCCCAGAATCGCCGCAAGGAACATCACAAGATAGGTGACTGCGCTTCCTTTTCCGAAATCTAAGAAACTAAAGGTAGTCAGATAACTTTCTACGAGGATATTTTTCCCCAGATCACTGTATCCTGACAGCGCAACAATCTCGTCAAATACGTTGATCGCCGTCACCGAAGTAGACGTCACCCCGATCCCGATAAATGGCAGCATCAGCGGGAGCGTGATCCGCCGGAAAATATTCGGAGCATTTGCACCGTCGATCTTTGCCGCCTCATATAGTTCATGCGGGATCGACTGTCTTCCGGCAAGACATACAAGCGCCATAAACGGAATGCTTCTCCAGATCACTACGACAGACACAACAAGGAGCAGCGTCCACCTTGCATTCAGCCACTCAACCGGCTTGTCCACCAGCCCGGCTCCGATCAGCAGCTTGTTCATCAGTCCATATCCCGGATTGAAGATAAATCTCCACAAAATTCCATTTACATAAGGCGGTAATGCCCATGGAAGGATCGCAACTGCAAGAAGCACGCCCGAAAACTTTACTTCAATATTTAAAAACAGCGCGAGAAGCACCCCGAAGAGCGTTGTTCCCAATACGATCACAAGCAGAAGAAACAACGTGTTCTGTAAACTGTACCAGAAAGAATCTGATTTTAAAATATTGATATAATTGTCAAATCCGATAAAATGAATGTCGTTTGGCGCAGTCAGCTTCCAGTTCTTCAAACTGTAGGAAAACGTCGCCGCAATCGGATAAAATACTAATACACCCATGATCAGCATCATGGGTGTCAGTAAAAGATACGGTAAAATCTTTTTTCTCATTACTCTTTTCCTGCTAATTCGGCAATCTTAGTGTCCATCTCTTTGAAAGCTTCCTCGGCTGTCAGTTCACCAAGAGCCATCTTGTTGATCGCATTGTACATTGCATGGCTCATCTCCGCGTAGTAAGACGGTACGCCATCCGGGAATGGAGAAGCAATTAACTTCGCCTCTTCCAGCATCGCTCCGGCATTCTGGATCTTGCCGTCATTGATGAGTTCTTCCAACACAGAGTTTCTCGTCGGAATGGCGCTGTTTGTCTCGTTTAATTTTTTCTGCATGTCAGCAGATGTATACCACTCTACAAACTCTTTTGCCGCTTCTTTGTTTTTTGAAAACTTTGTCACGCCCAGAGCTTCCGGAAGCGCCATTGTCACTTCTGATTTTCCTTCTTTTCCCGGTGTGAGGATCGGTGTGATCTGTCCGACAACACTGCATTCCTCCGGGTTTGTGCTTCTGGATACGAAAGAAGTCGGCCCTGTCAGGAAACTTGCACTTCCTCCGGTCAGACGTTTATAGGCATCCATACCAGAAGAAGTCTTATCTGCCGGATCTACCAGTTCTTCCTGGATCAAAGTTTCCATATATTTTAAAGCTTCTGTCACAGATTCTTTATTTAATGTGCCGTCTTCGTTATAGACAACACCATTCATTGTGTATGCAAGCCACATCAGACATGTCGTTGTCTTTTCCTCTGCATTTAACGCAATCGCAAAAGGATATTCCACTGTGCCCGTTTCCTTTAACTTTCTGCACGCTTCGAGAACATCGTCCCATGTCTGAGGCTCCTCTGTGATACCGGCTTTTGCAAACTGTTCCGTATTATAGTAAGATAAGCGGTAGTCATTTGCATATGGCATCGCAAGCACTTTTCCGTCCTTTGTAAATGTCTCCAGCGTAGGCATGTCTGCTTTCACTTCCTCAGAGACTTCCAGCGGCTCTAACCAGTCAGCGGCATAAAATTCACCAACCCATGACCAGTCTACCTCGACAACGTCTGCGACCGCCTGTCCTCCTGCAGATGCAGTAACCATTTTTTCACGAATATCATCCCATCCGACTTCATTTACTACCACTTCGATTCCCGTTTCTTCTGTAAACGCATCAAGCTGTTCATCTGTCGGGATCGCCCAGTCCGGCGCCATAAATGTAATCGACTGCGCTTCTTTTTTATCGTCTTTTTTACCCGTTCCACTTTCATCTGCTTTGGAACCACAGCCGGATAACACAGCAGTTGTCATCACAGCGATCAAAAGTAAACTAACTAATTTGTTTTTCATCTTGTTCCTCCTACTATTAGTATGTTTTATAGTACTGTTTTCTATTCCTCTTTAGCCTAGCAGCAAAATAAATACAATTCAAATTGATATTATAAATAAGCATATAGGTTATGTCAATAGATTATAAAACAAGCTGCCGGTCTCCCGGCAGCCTGCTGTTCTTCTTATCTATTCTCTTAATGTCCGCAATGACCGCTTCCACATCCGCCGCCTGCACAGTTCTCATGATGCTCGTGTTCTCCTTCATGATGACTGCATTTCACATCCGGATTATACGAAAGTGTTTCGTTTAAAAATGCCTCAACCGCTTGATCTGCATCTCCGGTCACTCCGCCATAAAGTCTGATTCCTGCTTCCGCAAGCGCTGCCTGCGCACCGCCTCCGATCCCGCCGCAGATTAAAACATCCACCTGATTCTCCGCAAGCAACCCTGCAAGCGCCCCATGTCCGCTTCCGTTTGTATCTACAACCTGGCTCGTTGTAACTTTTCCGTCCTCCACCTCATAGAATTTGAAGTGTTCTGTGTGTCCAAAATGCTGAAACACCTTTCCTTCTTCATATGTTACTGCAATTTTCATCTGAATCTCCTCCTTCTTTCTTTCGATTCTGCAAATGCCAGTAAACAAAGTCCTGTTCCCTTCGTCTGTGAATCACACTGGTATTTCTTTCTTATTATACACCCAAAACAATATACTTATCTAGTTCTTTTGTTTGTGACTTCATTACAGAAAATTTCTTCTGTTTCTGCGATGATAAAGCCAACAAAGACAGTGTCTCCCACATCACCCGCATTTTACCCAACAGAAAGTGAATCCGGCGGCACATAATATGACAAGGAGGAATACACTTATGAACATTCAATTAGACGAACGTCTTGCCGACTATATGAAAGAACATCACAAAGAAAATATCCTGATCACTTCCATGCTCTGCCACACCTGAGGCGGCTCCAGGCTGGAGGTTTCAGCCAGATTTATCGATGCAGCGGAGACTGCCGCATTAAAGGCAGATCATTTTCAGTCCTTCCCGCATCCGCTTGGGGAAGTCCTGATCCATCGCATTCCACAGCGTATGGAGGAGACCGTGACACTCGGACTCTCCAAATTTTTTAAGCGGATCACGGTGCAGGGAATCTACTCTGCATAGTTGACCTTCGCAGTTTTCCAGAAAAATCACTGAAAAAACTGCCGCCGTTCAAGGAGTATCTGTTCCCAAAACGCGGCAGTTTTTTTACTTTCTCTGACGTTTTCTCTAATGTTTTTCTATTTCGATCTGATCCTGCGCCTGTATTTTTATTACTTGTCTTTTTCTTCTCTCTCTAAAATAACAGGCTCATCATAAGCGACTCCCCATGTCTCTACGGTCACTTTCTCCATGTATTCCGGCGTAATCGGTTCATTCACATCCACGCCCGGGATCCCGATGTCTACTTTCTC
>CAUWEA010000012.1:0-45046 GCA_963557735.1 uncultured Faecalimonas sp.
GACTTCCAGCTACCGCAAACATTATATTTCTGAAAGTTGCAAGCATCCCCGCATCGCCGGGGCAAAGTGCAAACTGGCAGACATTCTGAAATTCTCCCCACTTCTTTTCAATCAGACCAGGAAAAAATTCTAAATCTGACCACATCGCCGGGAGATAATCCGGAGAAAACCGGAAGGTGACGCCGAGTCCAAAGGCAGTCAGCGCACAGATTCCCGCAGCCACAGTCAGTTTTATGACCAGGCGCAGGCGAAAATCTGTGATCCTGCCGGTCAGACTCCACCCTCCGCTCACACAGACGACTGCCAGTACCCAGGCAGGGATCGTCACCACAACCCTTGCAGCTGCGCTGTACAGATTTCCTTCCCAAACTCCATCCGGCTCTCTTCCCACAATCTGCCCCAGGAGATTTTTCGCCGAAGAACCTGACACGCTTCGATCCTCATAACTCAGAAAGATTCCCTGCATGACCTCTTCTTTTTCTGCGTGAATGGCTGCAAATGCTTCTCTGCTTTTGACACAGCCGCGGATCCAGTATTCCTCTCCTGCAATCTCTATCTGCATTCCCTCTGTTCTTTGTGTGCCAAATAATTTTTCTGCAAGTGCAGTGCTGATCATACAGCCTTCCTCATCTTCTTCCCACGGATAGTTTCCGCCCGCCAGTGATCCCGCAAAGAAATGTTCCATATTTCCCGAAAGTTTCCATACATCTTCCGTGACACTTTCCCGTATTTTCCCGCAGATCTGTTGTCCTTCTTCTTTTGACCATGCTGTGATCTCCGGCATCATTTCCGGCTTTTGTGACTGCTCCTGAAACCTCCGGACTTCCCCACAAGTTACCGCAGGGGAAGAAAAATACCCGTTAAAGCAGCCCGCTTTCTGTTCGATCTTAGTTAAGAAACACAACGCCAGACACCAGCAGCATACACCCGTCAGAATGATTCCTGCTTTGCCCCATTTACTTTTTCTCATTTTCATTCTTTCAGTCTCACCTTATCTTCCGGGGCAATTTCCTTACTGCTCCCCACGATCACCTTATCTTGATCTGTCAATGTGGAAGTGACTGCTGCGTGCGTGCCATCTTTCTCTGCCACCGTCACCGGAATGCGCTTTGCTCTATATTCTGCGCCAAGAATCGTCTCCTCCTTTTCTGCCACGAGGCAATATGTTCCCTCTGTATCTTTCCGCACCGCGGAGAGTGGGAGCACCTGCGGATAGGCAGATTCAGTCTGCCTGCTGATCTCATAGGAGACTTCACTTCCATATGCCGCCTCCTTCTCATTGAGCAATGCATAAAAACTTCCTGCTGCTGTATTCCCGGACGAATCCGCACCTCCGTTTTCCGCTCCGCTCCCCGGCAGTTTTCCTAAACCTGCAGTGCCTGAAAGAATTTCTTCTATGTTCTTTTTCAGCGCTTTCCCCTGACCGGGAACTGTGATCTTCACTTCATCTCCCACTTCTGCCTTTGACAGATCTTCTGCCGACAGGCCTCCTTTGATGCGGTAACCACCCCAGCCAAGCATTAGAAAAGAAGTCTCATCAGTCACTCCACCTGCCGTTACACTGCTCTCTTTCAGCACCCCGTTTTCGGATGCCTTTACCTCGGCATTTTCTGCCTGCACCTGCTCAAGTTTTGCCAGTTCCTTTTTTGCCAGATCCAAATCCACCTGGGCAGACTGGATTGTATAGCTGCCTGCCTCCGCTGTCTTCTGATCATTTGCAGCTGCCGCGGCATCCTGCTCTCTGGCGCTTTCATAGGTATTGTATGCCTGATCCCGCGCAGAGCCCTGCGCCTGCAGATCTGCCAGCGCCTGCTGCTTCTGGATCTCCAGTTCCTGCACAGCCCCGTCATATACTGCCTGCGCCTGTGTGATCCTCTGCTGCGCTGCTTCTTCTGCCTGCCGGCGCAGTTCTTCTGCCTCCTCTGTTTTTCCTGCCTGCTCCAGTTCCTGCGCCTGCTTCATAGCGCCCGCTTTCTCTTCCTCTGCCGCCTGTTTTTCTCCTTCCAGTGTCTGCTGCAGAAGCAGGATCCCTTCCTCATAGTTTGCTGCAGCCGTGGAATATCCTTCCTCCGCCCTCGCATAATTTTCTTCCGACAGCTGCACATCCCGCGCCGCCACGTCTGTGGCTGCTGCCCTTGCCGGAGGCTGCCCGGTCACCCTTGCCTGCTGTACTGCCAGCTCTAGCTTCTGGATCTCCGCCCGCTTCTTATCGACAGATTCCTGCAGATATACTTTGTCATACTGCAAAAGAACGTCTCCTTTTTTTACCGCTGTCCCCGCAGAAAGTACCTTCTCTACCCGCAGTCCCTTTTCAAGCGGAACAAGGCTTTCCATCCTCGTCTCAACAATCCCTTTCCCTTGTATGACTACGCTTAGCTTTCCCTCCTGCACACTCCCGGTCGTCACTTTTGGCACAAGAATGGATGCCGCAATCCTTGAGATCCCCGTACAGACCGCCATGATCAGGAAAAATGCTGCAAAGGCCGCCGCTGCCAGTTGTTTTTTGTTGATTTTCATTCTCTTCATGCTTCTACTCCTTTAGTCCCGATGCAAGAATCCCCTGCTCTAAATAATTCTGCCCGCAGGCAAACAAAAATACCGAAGGCGCCATGATCAGAATGGATGCCGCAAAGGCGCTTCCCATATCGCTGACCGTGATATTTGATAAATACAGAGATACCGGAAGCAGACTTTTTGTCTTCAGAAATGTCATCGGCGCCTCGATCGCATTCCAGTATTCCAGAAAATTTAAGATCAAAGCGGATACAATTCCCGGCATTCCAAGCGGCAGACCGATATAGAAAAAAGATGCCGCCGCCCCTGCCCCGTCGACTTTCGCCGCCTCCAACAGCGAATCCGGTATCTGCTGAAAAAATTTGGTCATCAGAAATACCGGAAAGGTGGCAAACATCCCCGGAAGGATCACTGCCCAGTGCGTATCCAGCGCAGAAAAAAAGGACAATACCGTATATCCTGATACCATCGTCACCTGAAACGGAAGGATCATCAGGATCATATACAGATACAAAATGACCTTCCTCCCGGAAAACCGGTATCTGCCAAGCGCCCACGCCGCCGGAAGCCCAAACAGCATCTGTCCTGCCAGCACAGAAAAGGTCTGCCTGCACGAGTTCCAGAACATCACAAAGAAATCCGGACTGTCCAAAAGGAGCTGTAAATATGCCTTCAAAGTAGGATAAAGCGGGAATAACTTCCACTGAAGTTCTCCGTCTGTGCCATAGAGAACGCTCCCATAACTTTCTTTCAGCTCTTCCGGTCCCATAAAGGAACCCGCTGTCAGAAGCAGGACCGGAAAAATCAGGAGCAGAACAAACAGCGTTAAAAAAATCCAGACTGCTGCTTTTCGTTTCTTCACATTCCTCTCCCCCATTTCTCCTCAATCTTCTGGCTGCCGGTCAGGATCAGCCCAAGTACCAGCGCCAGCATCACCGCTGCCGCCGTCATCTTCTGCATATCCAGTTTCAAAAACCAGTTGTTAAACAGATTCTGCAGCATGTAAATACTGTCATGCGGATAATTTCCTGCGATCATGTATGCCTCACGGAATACTTTAAATGCATTGACCAAAGACAAGATTCCAGTCAGAAATGCAGTCGGAAGCAGAAGCGGGCAAGTAATATGTACAAAGCACATAACTCCGTTTGCACCATCCATCTTTGCCGCCTCATAAAGACTGTCCGGAATCCCAAGCAGACCGGAAATCCACAAAATCATATCGTATCCAAGATTTTTCCAGAGATACACCGCCACAAGCACCCCGAAAGCTTTCGGCGTATTCATATAATCCGGTCCCCGGATCCCTGCCTGCTCCAGAAGTTCATTCAGGATCCCTCCCTTATCAAAGAACATCTGCCAGAACAAAACGACAGATCCTGCCGGCACTGCCATCGGAAGCAGAAATCCGCTTTTGAAAAGCCCGCTCTTTTCTCCTGCACGCAAAAGCAACAGCGCCAGAAAAAGGGAAATACTCAGCAGAAGCGGAAGGCAGACGGCCAGAAATCTGACCGTGTTGCCTGCCGCCAGCTCAAAAGCGGTATTTTGCAGGACACTTTTATAATTTTTCAGCCCGACAAATTCTCTGCCCACCGCGTTTAAAAAAGATCTGCGCACAACATCTGCAAATGGGATCAGAACAAATATACTCACTCCGGCAAGACTTGGCGCCAGCAATATCCACGGGACGATCCTCTCTCTTTTATTCTGAAAGGTAGAGTTCCATTTTTTCACCCAATGTCTTCGCTGCTTCTTCTGCACTGATCGTTCCTCCAAAATATTGTTCTGCACATTCAAGGAATGTCTTTCGCACTGACAGTTCTATGACCAGAGGTGTCCTGACTTCCTTTGCCATCTCAAGCACCGGTGTGATCTGTTCCCTTGTCGGATATCCGTAGGAATGCATCTCTCCCCCGGTAAAACCAATGCTGAACATTTCTTCCCCCGCTCCCTTTTCTGCAATGTCTGCCAGCTTCTCCAGACTTTCTGTGCGGACCGGAAGTCCCTCCACAAAGTCCTGCTGCTGAATTTCATCGCTTAACATGATTTCCATAAATTCCTCTGCCAGTTCTTTTTCTTTCGAGGAAGCATTGATTCCCATCCGGTTCCCCGGCAGATACAACTGATGCGGATTCTGGACAGAAAGCCCGGGCTGTGTTTCCAGTACATCACAGATCAGTGAAATCTGTGCCAGTCCATACAGATCGTCTACCCCGGTAAAACTTGTATCCTCATATAGTTCCATCATGCCGATTCCTGAAAACGGAGACATCGTATTTCCAGCCACAATACGGTTTTTAAAATAAGTACCCCACTGCGTTTCCATATCTTCTGACTGACTCTCATCGATAAGCAGTCGGGACAATTCCAGAAGTTCTGCGATCTTCTCCTGCGAAAAAGTTCCATCTTCCTTCTGTAACTGCTCATAATTTACTGCAAATAAAAGGTAGGCAATCTGCTCATAAGCTGCCGCACCGACAATCTTTCCTCCCGGCTGCGCCTCCAGAAACTGTTTGACCGACTCCAGGCTGTCCAGCCTTGCGATCGCTTCCTCCGTACCATAAAATACCGGAAGCCGGAAAGTTGCCGGGATCTCATAAAGTTTCCCGTCCTTCTTCATTCCTTCTGCCACGCCGGATACCAGTGTCTGATCCTTTACTTTCTGATCGCCAAATGCTGTCAGATCCTCCAAAATCCCTTTTTCTATATAGGAATCAACCGGAAGATCATCGAGAAACAGTACGTCTGCGCCTTCCTGATTCAACAGACTTGTATTCAATGCGTCAATATAGTCCTCCGGATTTCCTTCTTCTTCCCGCTTCATCGCATACTGATAGTCTACATCTACTTCCGGATGCTTCTTCTCAAAGGCGCGGACTGCCGCCTCCGCCATACCGCTCTCATACAAACCGTATACCGACAGTGTCTTCTCTGTCTTCGTACTCATATGCTTATCATAATAGTAGCGGCAGACAGAAAATGTATTTGCCGGATAACTCTCATAGACTCCGTAGAATTCCTGCTCTCCGGCTGCCAGAAAATTTTTGATCGTGAGCGACCCTGCGGTTTCTCCCATGCTTCCTCTGCTGCCGTCATAGATCTGCTCGCCAATGCTTCCGTTCTCCTTGTAGACAGAGATTCCTTTGTCGCTTGCAATGTAGTATGTTCCATCCTCTGTCACATCCAGAAATCCAAATCCGGATTCCGCTCCTTCTACTTTTGTCTGGGAAGTTTCTTCTCCCGTTGTCACATCATAGCTTACCAGACTTTTCTGATCCTGCCCGAGCGTTGTGACCGTATTGCCGCTGAGACGGATCATGCCATCACTGTTTGTAAGGATCTGGTGGCTCGGCAGCGTATAGGTTTCTTTTCCGGTCGTCCCGTCATACAGTATAATATTAGAGGAAGTGGCTTCGACCAGCGCGATCGTCCCATTCTCTGCAACACCCAGATAATACGGCATAAATCCTCCATTTTGCTCCTGATATGCCAGATCCAGACTTTCCACCGGCACTTCCTGCGTCTCTCCCTCCGGTGTGTGACGGTACAGATACGTCGGCTGCGGCGGAAGAAGTACCTCCCCCTCCTCCGATGTCGTCATGCCAGACTCATCCATCTCCACAATATCACTGGTCATCAGATAGACATTCTTGTCCTCTCCCTGCAAAAGATAATTGACATAGGTGTCTGCGTCAATCCGCTCTTCCACCCATGTTTCCTCCTGCTTCTTCCAGTCATCCTTTCCCTGCTGTGTGTAGGAATATACTTTTATCCATTCTCCTTCCTGCTCTTTTTGTGTATAGACGGACATCTGTTTTTCTTTATTTAAAAAACTCCCGAGATAGATCTCCTCCTCTCCCCACGGGCCTTTGAGCTCTTCTTCTACATATCCTCCTCTTACTTCTTTTTTATCTTTGTTCTCCCCTTTTTTGTCTTCTCCTTTTGCACATCCTGCAAACAATCCGGCAGTCATTGCCCCGCAAAGGAAAAGCGCGGTCATTTTCTTCCATTTCATGCTTCTTATCTCCTCTCTGTTCTGTTGTTTCTGTATTTATCATAGCAGGGAAATCTCTAAAAATCTTGAAAAGATCCGGGATGTTTTTGGAGATTTTTTAGAGATTTGTATGCTACAATGGACACAGATACGAAAACAAAACCAATAGAAAACCATCTTTGGAGGATTTATTTTATGCGAATTTTATTAGTGGAAGATGACACTTCTCTGTGCAAAGCACTGATGATCCACCTAAGCAGTCAGGGATACGAAACCGATGTCTGCCACAACGGCACGGACGGTCTTTCCTATGCACTTCAGAATACTTACGATGTCATAATCTTAGACCGGATGCTCCCGGAACTGGACGGTCTGACACTTCTGTCTGCCATCCGCAGGAAAAACATTTTCACCCCGGTGATCCTGGCCACCGCCATGGACTCTCTTCAGGATAAGGTCAGCGGTCTGGACTGCGGAGCCGATGACTACCTGACAAAACCTTTTGATGCCGAAGAACTCTTAGCGCGCATCCGCGCACTCACAAGACGTCCGGCGCTTTTCAAAGAATCCCCGCTTCTTTCCTATGGGGATCTGTGCTTCGACCCGGAGAAACTGGAACTGTCCACAAATGAAAAAACTTTATCACTGTCTAAAAAAGAAGGCAGTCTGATCGAATATCTGATCAAAAACAAGGAGCAGAACCTCCGCCGCAGTCTGATCCTCTCCTATGTCTGGGGCGCTGATGCGGAAGTAGAAGAAGGGAATCTGGACAACTATATTTATTTTCTGAGGCGGAGACTGCGCGCCTTAAAAAGCCGTGTGCAGATCAAAACGATCCATGGAGTCGGTTACCGCCTTGAAGAATTGCAGGAGGAAGACTGATGTTCCGGACTCTGCAGAAAAAACTGACATTTTTATATACCCTGACAACCGGAACCATTCTCACTGTGATCCTGATCGTCTGCTTCTTCTATATGAAGACTTCGGTGGAATCCAGATACCAGTCCCAGTTTTCCGACTTGTTTTTCACTATTTCCAACCGGTTCCGGACAGAGACGTTTTTCACTGACTCCTGGCTGTCCCAGATGGAACTGGATAACAATCTGCTGATCCGGATCGAGGAAAATGGTGCAGCCTTGCATTTCCCGGGAGCTTTCCCTGCTGAGACAGACCGGGATCGCCTCTTTGAAATAGCCAAAAAAGAGGCGGCAGCTGACGGAGTCACCTTGCAGGCAGCCACGTCTCTCTCCCCTCTGCAGTCGTCTGTCTTTCAGATAAAAGGAGCGCATAACGATACTTATCTCGGCATGTATCTGATCGAAACCACTGTGTTCCATCATAAATCCCTGCTTGTCCTGCAAGATGTGACCTCCTTATCCCATCAGCTGATCTGGCAGATCTTTTTCTTTCTGCTCGCTGATCTGGCAGGTATCTTCTTTCTCTACCTCGCAAGCTGGCACACAGTCGGGAAAACACTGTTTCCACTAAAAGAAAATCAGAAAAAACAGGCTGAATTTATCGCTGCTGCCTCCCATGAGCTGCGCTCTCCGCTGGCAGTCATTCAGGCAAGCGCCTCTGCGGCGCGGACTTCCCCGGAAACGGCAGGACAGATGCTTTCCAACATCGAAAAAGAATGTTCCCGCATGGGAAACCTGATCAAAGACCTCCTTGTGCTCGCAGCCTCAGACTCAAAAAAGTGGCAGCTGACTCTCGGAAATCACGACAGTGACACCTTACTGCTGGACGTATACGAAACATTTGAACCCGTCTGCCGCAGCAAGGGCATGGAACTGCATCTGGCACTGCCGGATATGGAACTGCCGCGGATCCACTGTGACAAAAACCGTGTGATACAGATTCTTACCATCCTTTTAGACAATGCCGTCACCTACACGCCCTCTGGCGGAACCATTGATCTCAGAGTTTTTAGGAAGAAACGGAAAGTCTGCTATGTAGTCGCCGACCACGGAAAAGGAATTCCGGATGAAGAAAAAGAACAGATCTTCGACCGTTTCTACCAGAGTGACCGCGCAAGGAAAGAAAAAGAACACTTCGGTCTCGGACTTTCCATCGCAAGAGAACTGACCGAACTGCAGAAAGGAAAACTGACTGTGACAGACACAGAAGGAGGCGGGTGTACCTTCCTGCTGCTGCTTCCCGCCGCCGAAGAATCCTCTGCAGTAAATTCCATTTCCGACAGATAATATAGTATGGAATACATATTGATCCAATGCATCATAAGCCCCCTGCTTTCGTTATGGAAAATGTCAAAAAAACAGGCACTGGCAGCCTCTGTAAATAATTTATGGAAAATTTAGTGAAAAATTTTGCGTGGAAAATTTTATCTCTTTCGAGTATAAAATCAATGACTCCTTGATTTACACATGGTATAATTGTCTATAAAACAGACGATATAACTTTTGTAGATGTGCACACTGCATTTGCCATCTGTGAAATAAAAATAAAGAGGTAACAATTATGACAGAAAGAGAAAAAATGTTAGCAGGACAACTTTATGACTGCGGAGACAGCGAACTCCTAATCCAGTGGCATAAAGCCAAAGATCTGGTAAGAGATTATAACCAGACCAATTCTGCAAATGCAGAGGAAAAAGAACGGATCTTAAGCAAACTGCTTGGCGGAAAAGGAAAAAATCTCTGGATTACTGCCCCCTTTTATGTGGATTACGGAAATAACATTTATTTTGGAAACAACTGTGAAGTCAATATGAACTGCACGTTTCTGGATGATAATATCATTCGCATCGGAAACAATGCCCTGATTGCTCCAAATGTACAGATCTACACTGCATTCCACCCGACAAATGCCGTTGAGCGTTTCGGAGAACCAAAAGAAGATGGATCCTTTTCCTTTTGCAAGACACAGACAGCGCCCGTCATCATTGGCGATAATGTCTGGATCGGCGGCGGTGCGATCATCATGCCAGGAGTTACGATCGGCGATAATGTTGTCATCGGAGCCGGAAGTATTGTCACAAAAGATATTCCGGACAACACCATAGCATACGGAAATCCTTGCCGGGTAATGCGGGAAAACAAATAATTCCCGCAAACCGACTGATTACACACTGAGGAGGATTAAGATGATCATTTTAATTACCGGCGCCTCTCATACCGGCAAAACTGCGCTTGCACAGAGGCTGCTGGAAAAATACCATTACCCTTATCTTTCCATCGATCATTTAAAAATGGGGCTGATCCGCAGTAAACAGACCGAACTGACTGCAATGAGCGACGATGCAGACCTCACTGCATATTTGTGGCCGATCGTCCGGGAAATGATCAAAACTGCCATCGAAAACAGGCAAAATTTGATTGTGGAAGGATGTTATATTCCTTTTGACTGGAAAAATGATTTCACAGAAGACTACCAAAAGCAGATCCGCTATTACTGTCTTGTGCTAAGCGAGCACTATATCAGAGAGCATTTTGATGATATCAGAAACTATGCAAACGTCATTGAAAACCGTCTCGATGATTCCTGCTGTACATTAGAAAGTGTACTGGCAGATAATGCACAGATGCTGAAAATGGCAACGATCTATCATGTCAATTACATACTCATCGATGAGAACTATGAAATTGATATCGACTTGTAAGAATTCGAACTAGTGTAAAAATTACAATTGTGAAGAAAATGAAATTCCAGACAAAATTGGTATCAATAGTTTTTTGTAAATTGTACAATTTGCTTGAAAATAGTTTCAAATGAAAGGAATATATTTTATGAAAGACATATTTAGTTATAATGCAGATATTAATAAAACAGCTTATATGAATTGGAGAACAAATCAGCATGAGCCAATTCATAATATGAATGTAATAGCGGACGGATATTTTGAAAGCGCAATTTTATTAGCAAAGGATTGTTTGAACGATAATTGGGATAATAAAGCTGATATATTAATATTTCCAATGCTTTTTTCTGTAAATCATGCAATTGAATTATACGAAAAATCTATTTGCTGGAGTCTAAATATTTTACTTGGATATAATTCAAAATTTAATCCTAATCACGATATACGAGGAATATGGTTAACCGCTAAAGAGAAGATAAAAGAATATGGTTTTGGATATGGACATGAAGAAGCTGATTTTAATAAAATGATTAAAAAACTAGAATCCTATCTCGATGAGTTATTCAAAACAATAATGAACGAAAATATTAATAAAGCTTATTATAACATTGATTTTAGCCGTTATCCAATGAATAATCATGAAGAATATCATTTCTATTTAAAAACATATGATAATGTGGTAGTTGATTTAGAGAACTTCATAAGTGTATTTGAAAAAATTCGCAAAAATTTAAACTTACTAGCTAATTATTATTATGAATTAGTTGTAGAAAGTTGGCAAGGTTAAGATATATTGTCCCTCTAATATCAACAGATTTTAAATAGGAGGATTTTTATGAAAAAATTAATCATCCATCGCCAAAAGCAATTTCGTTCTTGTCTTGTTTCTTACTGGATCGTATATGAGATTTCCCGGGAGGATTTTATAAAAAATTTCTTCTTCACTCCTCTTCCGATCGGAGACGATGACTGTGCACAGTGTGGCGCGAATCGTGCCCGTTACTTAAAGAAAAAATATATTTCCGGTAAACCGAAAGAACTTGGTATCCCTATAAAAAATAATGAGACCATTGAATTAGAAGTAGATGACAGCACACGCTCTGTCTTTGTGATAAGTATGGATGGATTGTTCTCCAATGAAGTACCATTAGAGTTCTCAGATGCGGATTATGACCTTCAAGTCTCTATCCGCGGCGGTTGGAGTGTCATGCAGTATCCGTTTCTTACCCTGAGATCGATCAGCAGACAACTATAAATTATTCCTGCTATTTTTTCTGCCTGATTGTCACTCTCTATAGCGAAAATGAAGCGTTTTTCCAGCACACTGAATACCCGGAAAAGAAAGATAAAAACTATGAAACCGATTCGAATCGATTCTGAAATCACTTTGATCCCCTATTATCCAAACTATGATACCGCGCTTCAGTGGTATCAGGATCTGGATCTATGCAGGCAGGTCGACAACATTGATTTTCCCTACTCTCTCGAACGGCTGCAAAAAATGTATACGTTTCTCAGCACCCACGGAGATTGTTTCTATATCCAGTATCAGGGAGTGCTTGTCGGTGATGTCACACTCCGCGATGATCAGGAAGTTTGCATTGTTGTATGCAAAGATTATCAAAATAAGCGGATTGGAAGACGCTGTATCCTGAAACTGATGGAACTTGCAAAAGAAAAAGGAATGGATCAGATCACCGCAGAGATCTATCCTTTTAACACACAGAGTCAGAAAATGTTTCTTTCCATCGGTTTTGTAAAAACCGGAGAAGAGACTTATACCTATCAGATTTCATAATAACTTTAAGGAGCTGATCAGATTTATGAATATTGAACTACTGCCATTTTCCACGGAAACAAACATTGCGAGCAATCTTATCCGAAAATTTTGGTATGTCCACAGCCATTATGAACAAAGCACAGAAGATTCTCTGGAAGATCTGAAGCATGGACAGCCGAAGGGCATATTTTCTATTTGATAAAATATGAGAACGAATGGATCTGATTTGCATTTTGAGACTATTCGCACAGAAAAAATTGCTGACCAGACGTTCACGGTAAAAAAATATATAAAATCATACGTATAGGAGACTACGATGCAACAATATCAAATTACCTTTGGCGTAGAATTGAGTACGGAAAAATTGTGTGCCATCGAACGTGACTTTTGCATTCCGGCACATTTCGACACCATCTATATCGAAGCAAATTCTCCAAGGCACGCCATCCAGCTCTTTCGCAAGAAATATGGGATTTCCCAACGAATCATCCAGACACATGACTTGCTAAAAATAGTATACGTCGTCAGACCGGGAGGAAAACAAGGATTTTCAGGATTTCGCGTTTCTGGTTTAAAATGGAATAAAGATTTTGAATCACTGCAAAAGATATCTTTCTTTCACGGATAACCGATAGTTATCATATACTCTTTTAATTTTCGACAGTCTATTTCAGAATATTTCTACTTTATTTTGCGGAAGACAGCAATGTCCTCCGCTCTTTTTTTAAGGGCAAACGCATAACAAAACTATCAAAACAAGAATTCAGAACCCTTTTCCACACATTTATTTGAATATTCCGTCTTAGAATTTCCTTAAAACCCATAAAAAATGCGTTCTTCTTTTCCACTTTCTGCTGCCTTCTTCGCTGCAAGACATGCCGCCGCACTTGCAAGTCCCTGCTTTAAATCTGACTTGCTCTGCTTTCCATCCAGTACTTCTATGTAAGCTTTTGCGAGCTGCTCATCCCCTCCGAAATGTACCAGTCCTTCCGGGTAGGTAAACTTATGTTCTGCACTGTGTTTTGTATCATAATAGTCTACACGAAGTGTTGCGGTATAGAAATCAAATTCCGCACTTGCTTTAGAGCCGATAAAACGTGCGCCACGTCTTCCAGCCTCATTTTTCACAAAAAATGTCTGATGATAAGAAATGATCGTTCCATCTTCACAAGTAAAAATTGCCGCTCCCACATCTTCATTTCCAGTATCTTTTGCGAAACAGCAATACTTGCCGGCAGGCTCCTCTTTCCGCTCTGTTCGCACGACGAAACTGCTTTCCGGGCAAGTATGGTACTCGCTGCAATCCTCGCAGCACAGGCCTTCTTCTTTTTCTCCTTTGAAATACATTTTTGCAGTCTTTGCCACAACGCTTACCGGACGTTTTCCCAAAATGTAAGTAATATAATCAATATCATGTGTTGATTTCTGAAGGAACAGTCCTCCCGTCAGGGAATCATCCCGATACCAGCTGTGATAATAGACACTCCCATACGGCACATGATTCGTTGCCTGCACAGACAGAATCTCTCCCAGTTCCCCACTGTCGACTAATTTTTTCATTTCTTTCACAATGCATGTAAACCGAAGCGGAAATGATACAACGGTCTGTTCTCGCATTCCCTCTGATGCGATTAAAAGAGTCCGGTATTGTTCTTCACTGATACAGACCGGCTTCTCCAAAAATAACGGAATCTTTTTTTCATATACCATTTCTGCATAGGTTGTATGCTGATTGCATCGTGTCCCAATGAACACGCCGTCCAGTTCTTCTTTTTCTAACATTTCCTCTGCCGTCTCATAAAAAACAGTCTGGGTAAATTCTGCTGTTCCTGCTACTGCTTCTTTCTTCTTCTGCCAAAGCGGGTCTGCAACTGCTGCGATCTGAATTGGTGCCTCAATGCCCTTAAATGCCTTCATCATTGTTTCACTGCGCAGACCATATCCTATCATCCCTATTTTCTTCATGTCCATTTTCCTTCTTCCTTCAAATTTCTTTTCTGTATTTTTCTGTTGCTACTTATTATCGTACAAATTTCTCCTCTCCGTCAATAAAAAAGCAGAAACGATCAAAAAAGAACAGAAAAAACAAAAACTCTGATTTTCATCCTTTTTTCTGCCGTAAATCACAAAAAAAACGTCTGATTTTTTCTCCGCTTTACGGTATGATAATGGTAAATCTTACATGAAAAGGAGATTATCTATGAATATTCGATTAGAAGAAACTGCAGTCCCATTTCGGCCGGGAATTTCTCTTCTCTCTTTTGCAGTCGATATTTTTATAACTACAGATGGGATTCCCATTTCCTGGGAGAATTCAGAGCACCTTACCGTTTCCTATGACGGAAAAAAAGCACTTATCAAAGGGCAAATACCTTCACATTTTTTCCGCGGTCTGGGACTTCTCAAAGAACATCTTGAAGCTTCCGGAGCAGACTCCCCTTTATCTATAAAGGAACAGCCTGTTTTTTCCAGACTGGGAGCAAGCTTCGATCTTTCACGCAACGCAGTCATGACTCCTGATGCATTGACAAGAATGTTCTGCAGGCTCGCCTTAATGGGGTATCAGGAAGTTTATCTTTATACAGAAGATACTTACGACCTCCCTGGCTATCCTTTTTTCGGTTATATGCGGGGAAAATATACTCCGGAAGAAATCCGCGTACTCGATGAGAAAGCCTCTTTTCTCGGATTAGAACTAATCCCATGTATTCAGACACTTGGACACCTGGAACGCTTTCTTCACTGGGAAAGCAGCGCTGCATTTCGCGATACACCAGATGTACTTCTTGTAGATGAAGAAGCCTGCTATCAACTGATTGAAACAATGATTGCACAATGCCGCTCCTGTTACCGGACAGATCGCATCCATGTAGGAATGGACGAAGCGATGAATTTAGGGCTAGGCGCCTACTTAAAAAAGCATGGTTATCAGGAACCTTTCTTGCTCATGCAGCGCCATGTAAAGCGCGTCATGGAAATTGCTGAAAAGTACCAGTTCCGACCAATGATGTGGAGTGATATGTATTTTCGCTGTGCAAGCCAGACAAATGACTACTACGAGGAAAATCTTGTCATTCCTCCATCAGTCATTGATTCTGCACCTGAGGAAATGGAACTTGTATACTGGGACTATTATCATGCAGAACAGTCTTTTTACGATCACTATATCAAGCTTCATCAACAATTCCATACACCTCTCTGCTTTGCCGGAGGCATGTGGACATGGCTTGGACCTGCGCCTGATTATGATGTATTTCTAAGAAATACAGAACCTGCGCTTCTCTCCTGCATGCAAAATAACATTACCCATGTCATACTGACGACCTGGGGCGATGACGGAGGCGAAACAAGTCCGCAGACAATGCTTCTCGGATTTCAATATTATGCTGAATTCTGTTATCGGCAAACATTTGACCAACAACATGTTTATGCACGGCTCTTTGCCTGCACCGGCGCCGATGGAAATGTGCTCGCTCTCCTTAGTTCTTTTTACAAAACAGACTTACTCTCCCCGGAAAGCGACCTTCCAAACGGTGCAAAATTTTTATTATACCAGGATCCTTTGCTTGGAATTTTTGACTCAGATATCGATGGAATGGGGTTTGCCGCACAATACGCAGATCTGGAACAATGTTTTTCAAATTACGCAAAAAGAAATGATGCCTGGAAGGATTTATATGTATTCTATGCACTCCTTGCAAAAGTATTAAAAAACAAAGCAGAACTTGGGCTTTCCCTCTTCCACGCTTACGGAGAAAAAGATTTTGACCGCTTACATATTCTTGCAGACCAGGCAAAGGAAGCTGCCTCAGACTGTCATGCTTTATTGGAACAATGGCGCATCCTTTGGGAATCAGAGTGTCGCCCATTTGGATTTGAAATTCTTGAAATCCGGCTTGCCGGGGTATGCTCCCGTCTGGAAACAGCTTCCCGGCGCATCCATGTGTTTTGTGCAGGGGAGATTTCTGAAATAGAAGAACTTAGTGTTCAAAGGCTTCCTCTTCTCCGGAAAAACGGTACCAGTCAGATCCATGGTATATACTTCTGGAAAGATATTGTAAGCGCAGCAAAACCATGCTAACTTTTCACTCAAAACTATCATCCTCATGGAAAGGAGCTTTATCTATTATGAATCATAAAAAAATCAAAATGGTCATCGCAGGCTTAGGTGGACGCGGTCATGATATTTATAGTAATTATGGTCTGGAACATCCTGATGATATGGAAGTCATCGCAATCGCTGACCCAAGACCGGACCGCTTAAAAATTGCACAGAAAGAATGGGGGATCCCTGAGGGACGCTGCTATGCAACTGCTGAAGAACTCTTTGCACAAGAAAAAATGGCAGATGCAGCAGTGATTGCCACCCAGGACCAGCAACATGTTGCCCATGCGGAAGCTGCTTTAAAAGCAGGCTACCATCTTCTTTTGGAAAAGCCGGTCGCTGTTGACATCAAAGGCTGCCTGGCCGTATTAGAACTTGCCCGCAAATACCGCAAACATGTTGTAGTATGCCATGTACTCCGCTATACTCCTTTTTACAATACCATTCAAAAGCTGATCCAGAAAGGACATATCGGAGAGGTTGTCACAATCCAGGCGATGGAACAAGTCGGCTACTGGCATCATGCTCACAGTTATGTCCGTGGAAATTGGAGACGTAGCGACGAATCCAGTCCGATGATCCTCGCCAAATGTTGTCATGATATGGATATTTTAATCTGGCTGACCGGGAAGCGTGCCCGCTTTGTCAGTTCTTATGGAAACAACTATCTCTTCCGAAAAGAAATGACACCTGCCGGCGCAGCTTCCCGCTGCCTGGATTGTCCGATCCGAAAAGACTGCCCATACGATGCTGTCCGCTACTACTTAGAAGATAAGCGAACCAGCGTAAGCGCCGGGCGTACCCACTGGCCAATCAACGTTCTCACTCCGGAGCCAACACCTGAAACGGTCAAAGAAGCGCTTCGCACCGGTCCTTATGGACGCTGCGTCTATCACTGTGACAATGATGTCGTAGATCACCAGGTAGTAAACATTGAACTGGAGGATGGAGTCACGATCAACTTTACAATGTCCGCATTTACGGAACGCTGCTATCGTACGATTAAGGTGATGGGAACCCGGGGATGTATTGAAGGAAATATGGATGATTCCAAACTGATTCTGCATGATTTCTTCGGAAACCATAGAGAAATCGATCTGCATGTGACAGACGGTTCTATGGCAGGACACGGAGGTGGAGATGCGATTATGATGAAACAATTCATTGAACTGCTCTCCAGTGAGAAAGAGGATCAGATGCTCTCCTCCATCGAACACTCCATAGAAAGTCATCTTGTAGCGCTCCTCGCAGAGAAATCCAGACTCTCAGACGGCCAGAGTCTTCCTGTAAGATTATAAAATTTGAGATAAGGAAACGGGCTGCCAACTGGCAGCCCATCTCCTTACTCCGCTATCTAACTTTATGAAATAATTGTTCTTTCTTTTTCCCCACAACTTCACTCTTGCGAATTTTTTAAATATTCTCGTAATGTACGCCCCGTTTCTCTCTTGTAAAACTTGGAAAAATAATGAATAGAACTAAAATGGAATAAATCCGCAAGTTCTGTAAAATTCTGATCCTGCTGCTGGATATGATACTCAATTCTCCCTACCACACATTTTCGATAATACTGCATCACACTATATCCAGTCACCTGCCGGAACATTTTCTTTAATTGTGTTTCACTGAAATTAAAATGATTTACTACATCTGCAAAACTGATATTATTATAAAGGTTCTCTTCCAGAAACAAAATAATCTGACGCACCATCTGGTACTCCATCCCAAGTGACTGGAGCGGCAATGCCTGCACCTGGGACGGACATTCTTTTTGTTTCCGGTAAAGCGAAAGCAGTAACTGTTCCAACAGATTTCCAATCATCTGTTTTGCACCGGGAACACTCTCCTTCTCCAACGGATTCTCTTTCTTATAAATCAGATTTTTGCCATTTGTTTTATTATATACCTGTTTTCCTTCATCTAATATTTGTTTGAAAATATTCCGCTCATACATACTCAGCGTAAAAATATGATCCCGAAACTGTTCCAGCACCTCAAGATTTCCGCCAAAAGAAATGACAATAATATCACAGTCCTCGTCCACTTCATCTGTCATCACACCGGTTCTGAAATTGTGAAAAACATTTGGATGGTGGAAAATCATCTGTCCCTTCTTTAATGTATATGGTTCCGATCCATTTAAACCGCTTGCTCTTCCATTATCTACATAGATAATCTCCCAAAAATCATGACTTTCCCCCTCAAACCGATATCCGCTTTTATGCTGAAAATAATATAATGTATAAAGATCTGTCACCTTTAAAATCGGTTCGATCGTTACTGCTTTTAACATCTGTTATCCTTTCACTGCTCCTGCTGTCGTTCCTGAAATAATCTGTTTGGAAAGTAAAATATAAATGATCACTGTCGGAATAAATACAATTACAACCCCTGCAAACAATCCCTGATAATTTCCCGTTGTCTGCATACTTGTCACAAGTGTCTGTAATGCCACCGCAAGCGTCCGGTTTTCCTGCTTGCTCGAAAATACAAGCGCCCATATATATTCATTCCAATATCCGATAAAATTAAAAATTGTAATTGTAACAATCCCCGGTTTCGCAAGTGGAATGATCAGGCGGTAAAAAGCCTGAATCGGACTGCAGCCGTCAATCAGCCCGGATTCAAACACTGTCATTGGAACTGTTGCAAAAAATCCCATCAAATATACTGTCGTCGCCGCAATTCCCGTACACAGATACACGATGATCAATGTCCCTCTGAAATTGTGCAGATTTAATTTTACCATCATCATATAAAGCGGCGCAAGGATCATAACTCCTGGAAGACCTAACGAAATAGAAAACAGCACCTGAAAGATCTTTCTGCCGCGAAATTGAAATTTAGTAATTACAAACGCTGCAGGCGCACAAAAGAAAATCAATCCTGCACATGCGCAGACCGTATATAAGACACTGTTAAAGAAGTAATCCATAATATGATACCGCTCAATCACAATCTTATATCCCGTGAAATCTATTCCGCCTTTTAACAAATCATTCTGAAAAATATCTTTTGTGGAAGTGAGAGAGGCTGCCACTACCCACACGAGAATTGCCACAGTCAGTGCACACCACAGTAAAATCAAAGTTTTTCCTATAAAGTGAAATCCTCTAGCCCCGGTCCCGCTGATACGCTGCGCAGGACTTTTCTTATTTCTGACATTAACCTTCATCCGTATCCTCCTTTAAATTTCATACTTTTCCTTTGGAAATGCCGCGTTGATCACTGCAAGTGCGATCACGGTTACAATACATAAAACAACTCCGATTGCCGCACCCATCCCAACATTTGTGTTTCCTGCCACTGCATTTGTACTGATCGAAGTTCCGAATATCTGGTCATACATATAACTTGCCGGTGTAATTGTTGTCGGATCTGATGGAACAACACTAAATACACGAGACCATAAAAAGAATCCGATACAGCCAATCACCCAGAATGTGACCTGAGTTTTAATATTATCCATGATCAGCGGGAGCGTAATCCTGAAAAATGCCTTTCCATCTGTCGCCCCATCAATAAACGCTGCCTCATACAATTCTTCCGGAACTTTTTTCATCGCCGCCATATAAACGAGCAAATTTCCTCCGATACTGCAAAATACAAATGCGATCAGCATTGACCAAAATGCATATTGTGTACTGGTCCATGGAATATTTGCCAGCTTTTCTAATCCCAATGCCTCAAAGATCGTTTTCAATAATCCATAACGGTTATTATACACATACTGTGTCCATACCGTGATCATCGCTACCGGTGTGATAACCGTTGGCAAATAGATGACATTGCGCCAAAAATTACTCATAAACATTCCTTTGTGCAGTACCCACGCAAAAAACAGAGAGATGGAAAATACAAAAATTCCTCCCACTAAAAAAATTAAAATCATATTTCGAAACGATACGCGGAATAATTGTCTGCTAAACAGATCCATATAATTAAACAGTCCTACAAATTCCCATGTTTCCCTCGCTGCACTAATATCCGATACTTTAAAAAATGACATTTGTACTGTACGCAGCACCGGATATAGATAAGCAACTAAGAATGCAATCACAACCGGTGATAAAAACGCAATATACATTCTGCGCAATCCTTTTTTCATCTTGATATGCCTCCTTTATCTTCTTTTGCGAAAAAACAGATGACGGCCAAAACAGAATCTTTGGTCGTCATCCATCCGTTTCACCTGCAAAACAACCAACAAACGCTAATACTTAGATGCCTCGCTATTCAGAACAGAAACTGCCTTGTCTGCTGTCTCCTGCTGGGTTAATACTTTATTCATTTCAATCGTAAACACTGCACTGACAAACTCACTGGACAGATCACAGTTCAGTCCGGAAACTTTATTCGCCTCTGCAATGACATCCGTACATTCTTTGCGCGCTCCCGGCCATTCAGAATCAACTGTTGCCGGTGCACCTCCCTGCTCTGAAAGAAAATCCTGCACTTCTTTCGATGCCATGTAACGTAAAAACTCTTTTGCCGCTTCCGGATTTTTAGACTCGCTGTACACTGCCATCGGAACTCCTCCAACAGATGCATATCCCTTGTCTTCCGCTCCACCTTCTACCTGCGGGAATGCAAAAAATCCCCAAGGGAAATCTTCCCCTGCCGTCTCTGCAACTTCTGCCGGCATCCAGCTTGCATTTAAGTACATTGCTGCTTCCCCTAACGCAAATTCCTGCTGCCCCGCCGGATATTTATTTGTAGCTGTCTGCGGCGACATAAATTCAGATAATTTTTCCATCTCTGCAAATGTTTTCTTTACCTCATCCGATTGCCATGCCGGATCTGAAGCATTTTCACTCATTGCTGCAATTTTCTCACTTCCGACTAAACGTGCTAAATAGTTGTTTGGAATCAAAGTCATATACGCATCATCACAAGTAACCGCATTGATTTTTTTCTTTTTCAATTTTTCGCAGGCAGCCATGAATTCTTCCCATGTTTCCGGCGTTTCCTTAATACCTGCTTTCTCAAACAAATCCTTATTATAGAAAAATCCTACTACCCACGGAAACATTTGCACTCCATAATATTTATCTCCCGCAAGGCCGGCTTTCTCCTGCCCCTGCGCATTTGCCGTATTTAATACCGGCAAAATGCTCTCCGCTACTGTCATATCTTCCTGCCCAAGCGCCGGCTCATTCATCATGTCTGTAATATCCATATATCGTTCTGTACTTTTGTCATAAGAAAAATTATCAAGAATATCGATCTGTTCCCCGCCTTCCAGCGCCGGTCCGACTACATCCTGATTCGAACGCCCTACCCACTGGATTTCTACTTCACACTCTGGATAGTCCTCCATAAACATTTCCGCTGCCTTCTGTATCGCCGCCGCTTCCGGCTCTCCTTCATTGTACATGGACCAGTAAACAACTTTTCCAGACAGATCTTTTTCTCCTTTTGCCTGCTCTTTCGAAGTGCTGTTCTCCCCGCCTTTTTTGGGTGCGTCTCCTCCTGAACAACCCGCAAGTGCAGTCAGGGACATTGTCAGCGCCATCAATAACGCTACCGCTTTTTTCATTTTCTTCTCCTCCTACTGTTTTATAAAATTCTGTCTCAAGCCCCTTTTTCTGTAAGTTCCCAGAGTTTCAGAGGCTCCTCTGATATGTCTTTAGTATACCAATATCCCACTATAATGTATTTGTCTTTTTCGGCGGTTGTTTTGCTGTTTTTTCGTGGAACATTTAAAACAATATCATATTTTAAAGTCAAAACAAACAATTTTTTTCTGTTTTGCACTTCTCTTTTTCACAACTATGTCAATTTTTTCACATTATAAGATTTTACAGCCTGCATTCCCCTTACAAAAATAGACAAAAAAACACCCTGACCTCCACTCTTCTTTCGTGGTACGGCCAGGGTATTTCCATGAGATCATTTATTCTTTTTTCTAAAAATCAACTGATGATTTCTAAACTTCTGCTACCAGTTTCTTCAGCGCCTCTAATGCTTCATCCGGAAGTTTGTCGTATCCGTCTTTGTTTACGGCAAATCCTTCTACTGCATTGACACGATTCTGCATTGCATTCTTTAACTGAGCTTTGTAATCTTCATCGTTCAGATCCGGAACAAATCCTTCCCATTCCATGATCTCGATGTCTTCAAAAGCTCCCCACTGTTTGAATTCTGCTTTGCCTTCTACGATTGCTTCTAAGATTCCAAGTGTGTCTTTCGGCTGTACTTTTTTGCCCATGAAGTCACCTGTGTTTACGATATAGCAGTCTACGTTCTTTTCTTCCACTAATTTTTTGAACTTCTCATAGTCATTTACAAGTGGATATGTTCTGAATGGGTTTGCATATGGAACGATGCGGAGTGCATTTAAGTCTGTTCCTGCTGCAACACGTTCTGCTGTGGATGTCTTTGTCGCAAGTGTCGCTCCCATTACAGATGCAAGTGCAGATCCTTTTAATTTTACCACCGGCGGAATCGTAGGGTCTTTCATGATCCAGAAGATCGCATTTACCGGAGCATCGATCTTATCGACACGGTTTGGTGACCATAATTTTGATTTGATTGCACGGCCGTTACCATTTCTGATATCTTCTGTCACTAACTGGATATGTCCTTCTTCATCCATGGTAGCAGAGCAGTTCTGAGCAGATAACAGATACTGGTTATCCGGGCATCCCGTCGGGTAATCTGCTGTCTTATCAAAATAAGTTGGCTCTAATGCTACGGATGAGCATGTATCTGTATTGATGATAAATGCATCGTCATGTAATACTGTGATCGGATATTTTCCACCATGTTTTGCATGTGTCAATGTAGATTTACCAGATCCGGAAAGTCCGAATACAGATGCTACGAACTTAGAGCCGTCAGCAAGTGTGTATTCCTTCTGTCCGCCGTGGCAGGAAGCGTATCCGTTTCTGTTTGCGATCGCCCATGCCATTGTCAGTGTTCCTTTTTTGTGCTCTCCGAAATATCTCATACCTAAAATACATGCACAGTTCTCTGCAGTATCAAAATAGCATAATGTAAGCGGATCGCTTAAGCAGCTGAAATCTACGTCCGGTCTTTCCTGCGGGATCCACTGTGGATCTGAGAAGATGTAGATATCCGGTTCTTTGCCTTCTCCGACTGGTTTTGATTTCTTATACATTTTTACATATTCATCTGACATGTACTGGAAATTGAGCATCCAGTTGTACATGATATTCTCTTCGCCTTCCGGAATCAGAAGATGTGCTTTTACCATGAATTCTGGATCAAGACCTACGAACACTTCTGCGTGGTACATTGTTTTCCAGCGTGATTCATAGATGGCATCCATCGCTACTTTGTCAAGCTTTGCGGAATCTACTCCCGGTTCTCCCTTGATCCGGCGTGCTGCTGCGTAACGTCCTGTCACTGCTCCGTCATTGAATAACAGAACTTTTGCATCTTTCTCCAGACCAAACTCTTCTCCTCTATATACAGGCATATCTGTCACGATTGTTCCTGGTGAATTTTTCGCTAACTCATAAGCTTCTTTTAAAGTGTTTACTTTCACTACGTTATTTCCGTAAAATGCTGCTTCGATGATAGAACGTGTTTTAGAAAAACCTGGCTTTCCAGCACCGATCTCGTTAATTGGATAATAAGCTTTTGTTGACATATTCGATATCCTCCTTAAATTCCGAATTTGTTCTCATTATCTCATTTCGTTCTCAAAATGTCAATCTTTTTATTGAAATTTTATAATATTTATCATTCATTTCCTTTCATTTTTCTGATTAAATTGATTGAAAAACTAAGAAAAATGCAGGATTATTTTTAATTTCCTGCATTTTATAAGTTTTCTTTTTTATTTTCAATGATATTTTCGCCTGTCATTCACACCATTTTGCAATTTATTTATTAAATAATTCACTATGCACTTTTAGAACAGAGTCCACTGTAATAATATTTTAATTTCTTTGCCTGACAAAGGATGTCCCGCTCTTCTGCCCGCGCTCTTCCATTGTCCGTCAGAAGCGGTAGCTGATGCTGCAGCACTTGATGTACCCGTACCCAGAATTCATCATTATTCCTGCATTTATATACATCTCTCCCATTCTGAAGCCAGTTTCTGTAAACCGGGATGTCCCTTAAAATTACCGGGATCTGCGAGGCAAGCGCTTCCAGTACGACGATTCCTTCCGTCTCTTCGTAAGACGGGAACAGAAACAGATCGCAGCTGCTGTACGCCTTTTTCATTTCTTCCTTCGGAACATATCCTGCAAAGGTCAGATTTGGGAGATCCGTATGGATCGCCTCCCGCACTTTCTTTGGGATCTGAAGTTCCGGTGTATCGCCAAACCAGATAAACTGATACTCCGGCATTCTCCCTGCCAGTTCGACAAAATCCAGAATTCCTTTCCGCTCAAAGTACAGACCGACTGACATCACAATCTTATCCTCATTGCGAAACCCGTACGTTCTCCGGAACGACTCTCTGTCCAGCGTATTTTTCTGAAATTCGCATGTATCTACCCCATTGGAGATCACAGCGATCGGATTTCGTATCCCATATCCATTTAACAAAGATTTTGCATATTCTGTCGGTGTTAGGATCAGGTCTGCCATCTGATAGCATTTCATGATCCACCACTTAAAAAGAGGCGCTGCCAGATTGGATCCCGTAAAAGAATTCTGAAAATCTTCTTTTGTCGAATGCGCGTGATATACGACTTTCTTTCCTGCGCGCTTCGCCCTCTTTGCCATGCGGTAGTCGCTTGGAAATACTGTATTTAAATGTACGATGTCAAAATCATCCTGCGGATCAAAAGTCAGTTCCACCCGCTCTGCTTTAAGAGAATTTTTCTGCATGAGCATTGCACGCCCGATTCCACTTTTCGATACGATTTTTTCGTTTTTCGCATAAAGCAATACTTTCATCTCTCTCATACGCTCCTCTCCATAGTTCCTTCTGATAGATATTTATCACCTTTTTCCCGAACTGCCCGGTTCCAAATTGTTTTGCATTCTCCATACTGTGTTCTGCCGCCCGTTCCATCCACACTGGTTCCCTTATCATCCTGCTGACTGCCTCCGCAAATTCATTCAGACCCTCGTAAGAATATCCGTTTCCGCCTTCCTCCAGCACCCCGTACAGACACGGGTCTTTTCTGCACACGAGCGGAAGTCCGCTTGCCATCGCCTCTATGTAGGTAAGTCCCTGCGTCTCGCTCGTCGATGCGCAGACAAAGATATCCCCAAGCTGATAATACTTTGCCGTATCCGCAGGCGCTGCCATCCCGGCAAATTTCACATACGTTCCAAGATGAAGTTTCTCTGTCAGTTCCTCCAGACTGGCTCTTGCCGGCCCGTCTCCGACGATCAAAAGCCTGACATTTTCTCCATGCTTTACTAAATGGCACATTCCATAGATCAGTTCATCCACCCGTTTTTCAAATCCAAGTCTTCCGAGACTTAATAATACTTTTGCCTCCTTCGGAATCGCATATTGTTCTCTGAGTTGATCCAGTTCTGTCTCACTGTATCTTCTCTGATATTTTTTGAGGCAGATTCCCGTTGGGATCACTGCAATCTCTTTTTCTGTCAGACCATACTGCCTTAATGTACGTTCCACCTTTCTGGTCGGCGCGATCACAGCATCTGCGCAGGACAGACGCCTTTTCATCCATTTTCCAAGTACTTCCCGACTCAGATTTTTCACAAACGGAACGTATTCCGTATATTGCTCATACAGCGTATGATACGTGTGCAGCAACGCTGCCCCTGTTCTTCTGGAAATCTGTTTTGCAAACCCAAAGCTGAAAAATTCACACTGGCTGTGGATAATATCCGGCGACCAGCTGATAAGTTCTTTCATATATGCCTTTCCCCGCGATACCGGAATCCGTACATTTGGGTAGATTGCTGCAGGAACAGAACGAATGTAATAGATATTTCCCATCCGGTAAGTATTGCATCTGTCCGACACTGCAAGGATCTTCACTTCGTGTCCGTTCGCACTTAATTCCTTCTCTAAATTCAGGATCGATGTCACGACACCATTGATCGCCGGCCAAAATAAATCTGTTGTAATAAGTATTTTCATAATGCTCTCCTCCTTCTGTCTAGATCAGCTGTAAGCCGCTGATCCATGTCCCCGCATATACAAGTGCCAGACTGTACATGGCGATCGATCCTGGTTTCCCTAGCAGGATAATGGCAGAGAACCGCTTCCATGACATTTTCGTAAGTCCTGCCAGCATACACAGCAAATCGTCCGGCGCACATGGGAAGAAAATCGCAAATGCAAAAAACCTATCAAATTTCCTGCCCTTTTCAAGCCACTGTGCATATTTTTCATACGTCTCTTCTCTGACAAAATATTTTACAAAACACTGTCCATACCGCCTTGCAAGATAAAAGTTGATCATCGATCCGATCACGATCCCGATATAGTTATAGAGAAGTCCCATCCACGGTCCAAATAAGATTACGCCCACCGCGCAGGAAATCCCTCCGGGAATGATCGGAATGACAACTTGTACCATCTGAATAAAGATAAAAAATAACGGTCCAAAGATTCCTCCACGCTCTATCAACAGTTCCATCTTCGCCCGGTCTGTAAACAGTCCGTTCTGCATTCCATATATCACAAACAATCCCATTACGGTTATACTGACTGCTGTTAAAAAATGAATCGTATATCTTACTGATTTCCTGCTCATTTGCATACCCCCTTTGTATACTCCTTATCATATCAGCATAAATTTAAATTATCTTGAGGGGATTATTAAGAAAAATGAAAGATTTTCTTTGGATATTCCAAATGCAGTCCGCCCTTTATTTTTATAGATTTTATCTGTTCCTCATTTCTTTCCCCTGCGTTTTATGATACAATCTACAAAACGGCAAATCATGAAACTTTCAGTGCTTCCTGATTGCCAACAGCCAGAAAGAGGAATCAAAATGGATCAAAAACACTATTTATTTTATCAAAAGCAGTCTATTGGCACTTTTTGGAAAAACAGTTTTCCTCTTGAAAAATTTTTTCTGATTTCCTTTCTTCTGTTTTCCTCATTTATGGCAGGTGGATTTGTCTATATTACCCTCTGCTCACCCGATCCTGCTGTTGCCGCACCTCTTTTAGCTTCTGTATGGCTGTTTTTGTTTCCTGGAATGACATTTTTCTGTCATAGAGCCATCAAATCTTACTGGGTAATTTTTCAGGAACATACTGTTTTTCGTCACGGAAGCTACGGATACCTCGCGCAGAAAAAAATAATTTCTTATGAAAAAGCTGCCTATATTCTAACCGGGAATCTCCCTCCGTTTCTCACACCGGGAAATACCGGTTCTTCTGACTGGTATCATAAGAAATTTGGCAATTATATCAATGTGTTAGACCGAAATAAATCGTGTCTGTTTACTGTGCGCTGCTCTGAGCACGTTCTAAATCTATTGCTCGAAAAATGTAGTCACGCACAGGTAATAACCGTAGAATAAAGGAGCTTTTATGATGATAGAAATAAAAAAAGTCACTGCAAACAAGAAACAGTATCTGCCGCTTCTGTTGCTTGCAGATGAGCAGGAAGATATGATCGACCGTTATCTGGAGCGTGGTACGCTGTATGTGCTGGATGACAACGGGATCAAAGGGGTCTGTGTCGTTACCGATGAGGGGGATGGAATTCTGGAACTAAAAAACATTGCAACAGATCCGCATTTTCACCGGAAAGGCTATGGCCGGATTCTGATCCAATTTATAGAAGAAACCTACCGGGAACAATACGCTGCCCTTCAGGTCGGAACCGGGGACAGCCCGCTTACAATCCCATTTTATGAAGCCTGCGGATTTGTCCGCTCCCATACGGTCAAAGATTTCTTTCTTGAAAACTATGATCATGCGATCTATGAATGCGGTGTCCAGTTAAAAGATATGATCTATCTCAGAAAAACGTTCTTTTAGGAAAACTTTCTTTTTGAATATTTTTTCAGCATCTCTCTAAAAGAAAAGAAGCAAAAACCATTGTAAGATTCTCTCCTGCAAGGCTTTTGCTTCTCTGATCCCGTTCTTTTTGATTTTTATTCTCCCATCCGCTCAAATACCATATCATATCCGTCATTTCCATAATTCAGTGACCGGTTGACACGGCTGATCGTCGCTGTGGATGCTCCCGTCTTCTCTGCAATCTCCAGATATGTCTTCTGTTCCCGAAGCATCTTGGCCACCTCAAACCGCTGTGACAATGACATTAACTCATTGATCGTACAGATATCTTCAAAGAAAGTGTAACACTCAGCTTTATCTTTCAAACTCAAAATTGCATCAAACAATAAATCTGTCGCTTCCGTCCTTATCTGCTTACTCATTCTTTTCTCTCCTTTGTCAGACTCTTATCTGTCCTCTATTTTATCACAGTAAATTCGTAAAGTCCACTGATTTTTTCATCCGGCAGCGCTCCCGGCTTCGTGTCACAGCAGGCTACGCTTCACAGTTTTCTGGCTATTTTCCTATATATTTTCTCAGCTTTTCCACAGATGTATTGACGATCAGTTCCTCCGGAAATCCACATTCCTCTACGACTTCCAGAGAATATCGGACATTTCCCACATCACTGTCTACATGTGCATCGCTTGAAAGTGTCACCGGTACTTGATACTTCTTGCAGAGTTCCAGGATCGTATGCTGATTTTCCCGTGCATTCTGGCGGAATCCACCCGGTGTGAGGGAAGAGTTATTTACCTCCAGAATCTTTCCATACTTTACAGCAGCCTGCACGATCTTCTCGTAATCTACCGGGATCCTCCCGTCGTCAGGATGCCCGATGATATTGACATATGGATTCTCCATGACTTTTAAATAGGCATTTGTGTAATCTTCTTTCTCAGCGCCCTTTGCAAAACATGGCAGATGTAAACTTGCAATGACAACGTCCATCTCTTTTAACAGTGCCTCCGAAAGATCAATGTTTCCGTCTGAATCCAAAATATTTAATTCCACACCAAAGAACATCTCCACCCCTGACATTTCCCGCGGAATTACTTTCAGGTTGGAAAAATAAAACGCATGGCAGGTTCCCGGCATTGTCGGCGCATGTTCTGTGATCGCAAGCCCTTTTAATCCCTTCTTGGCTGCCGCTGCTGCCATCTCACGGATCGTACAGTATGCATGCCCACTCGCAATCGTATGTGAATGTGTATCTATTGCAATCTTCATAAAAATTCCTCTTTTCTGTCTCAAATTCTTATTTTTTATTCATTGTTCTCGCTCTTTTCATGACTCTGCAGTCTTTTCGAACCACTTTGACAAAAAATATTATACCATTGTCCCTCCGCATTTGAAAACATAATTTTTCTGCTTCCGGCTCATACTATTTGTGATACCGCTTCTATTTTAATAAGATCGTTGTCTAAAACCTACAACTTACAAACACGAAAGGAGTTTTTTTATGAAACCAATTACAAAAAAATCTAAAAAAGTCAGTACAACCGTACTTGACAGAAAAATCCCCTCTGCACACCGGACAATTTCCGAACAGGCACCGACGAACCAGGAAATTATCGACTCTTACGACTATCTTTCCTCGGCGGCTTCCGCATGGGACTGCACCGGACTGATTCCTTCCGCGCCCTCATCTTCTGCCGAGCTGGAATCCTACGAAGCAATCTATCCGTTTGAACCTCCGAAACTCGATTCTGATCAGGGCTGTTCCGCAAAGCATTTTTCTGCATATACTGGTGAAAAACAGGAGTAATCTTTTATGCCTAATTTTTCTTTTGCCCCGTTGGAAGGAACGGTCCAAAATATCCGGCCTTTCAGCGATGAATGCTGCAGCTCTCTTGTCACTTTACAGACACCCGAAGGCACTGTCACGATCGTCGTGTCAAGTGATACCTATGTCATCAGTGAGGTGCGCCTCCGCCGCGGCATGACTGTTGCGGCTTTTTACGATGCACAGGCTCCCGTTCCGCTGATCTATCCGCCTCAGTACCGTGCAGTCATCCTCGGAAGGAAGCAGCCGAATGAAACGATCACCGTAGACTATTTTAATGAAACGCTCACAAACAGTGACAACACATTAAAGCTCAATCTCTCCCCTGCCACCGATATCGTCGGATCAAACGGGCAGCCATTCCGCTGTTCTCTGGAGGGCCGCCTTTTGATCGTCTATTACACAAATGCCACAAAAAGCATTCCTGCTCAGGCTGTCCCGAGAAAAATTATCGTTATGTGCTAAACAAATTTTGCAAGAAGCATCGTACAGCAAAGAAGAACACACTAAGTTTATGGTGTGTTCTTCTTTGCTAGTAATTTCGATATCACTACTGTTATCAGAGGACAATCTTTATGTGCAGTATATATCTGCATCAGCTTTTAGGAATGTACCGTTCTCTCACAACTTCATACATGCGATTCACATATCCAACTCTTTCAATCACTCCTCACCTATTTCCTATATGTCTTTTATTCACCACGTTATCTATTTCAATAGGTTCCGGCATTGAACGTATGGCACCTTTTCTTGTCGTTACAATAGATGCAGCCGCATTAGCTCTCAATAACATATTATATATCTGCAATTCTGAAAGGTTCTCCAATCCATACTTCAAAACCTCCCCCAATATGCAGGCACAAAATGTATCCCCTGCTCCCGTAGTGTCAATCGTATAACTGTTCAAAAATGGCTCCGCAAAAACTTTCCAGTTGCCATAGTAACAAATGCTTCCACCCTTTCCGAGGGTCACATTAATCAATGTGACTTTCGCCTTTTCTTTTATAATTCGGATTCCCTCATCAAAATCATGTTCTCCGGTAAGCCATCTGATTTCATCATCCGCAATCTTTAAAATATCACACTGCTCAATACCATACCAGATTTCAGATGCCGCTTCTTCAAGCTTTTCCCAAAGAGGTTTTCTTAAATTGGGGTCAAAAGATATTAATTTCCCTGCTTTTTTTGCGCAGCGTACCGCTTCCTTGGTAGCCTTTCTGGCCGGATCCGCTGTCATTGACAAAGAGCCAAAATGAAAAATTTTGCACTTCTGAATCAACTCGTATTGAACTTCCTGTTCATTTAGCATCAAATCTGCTCCCGGGCTCCTATAAAAAGAAAATTCTCTATCTCCATCTAATTTATTATGAACAAATGCAAGTGTCGTCGGAATACTATTATCATACTTTAATCCACAAATTGAAATATTTAAATCAGATAATATCTTTCCAAGCCTCTTTCCAAAAGAGTCATTTCCTACTTTCCCAATAAACGCTGTCTTATACCCTAATTTTTCCAACATAGCAAGTACATTGCAAGGAGCTCCTCCCGGACTTGCTTCAAATAAAGTGTTTCCCTGAGGACTTTTCCCATTTTCAATAAAATCAATTAGTAATTCTCCTAAAGCTACTACATCATACTTCATGCTCCATATTTCAACCTTTCTTTAGTTTCTTTTACTATCTTATTATATGTTTTTTTATTTAAACGATAAAAAAATAATACCAATGCTGTAAGAATCCACAAGATTCCCGGTATTGTTGTAAAAGAATGCCTCATCACTGCCAAAACCATATCATTCTGCTGTGCATTTGACTCATATCCGCAAATTCCCAATACAGAAGCCAAAACAGACGTTCCGATTGCCATACCTATTTTATTTCCTAATGAAATAAAAGCATATTGAAAACCGTCGTTTCGAAGTCCCGTCTTCCATTCCCCATATTCCACGCAATCCGGGATAATTGCGTAAATAGCTGTATTAAATCCAGAAAAGAAAAACTGTGTAAGACAAGATAAGCTATAAAACGCAATCGGTGAACTTTCTGCACTAAAAAAGTACATAATAACCATACTAATTCCTGTCGAGAAAGCAAATATAGACGCTACTCTTCCTTTATTATTCATAAATTTAAACAAAAGCGGAAAGCATACTGCACCAATAATAGAAGGAATAATGATACACAGAGAATATGTGCTAAACAACCCCTTATCCTCCTCTACATATGTGAAATAATACAAGGCATCTGCATTTCTTCCATAAAGTGTTAATCCAAATAAAAACTGGCTTATTATTGCAATCAAATATGGTCGATTTTGAATCACTGTTGACAACTGTCTTTTTAAAGAAACTTTCTTTTTTTCTGGTATTTCAACAACTTCTTTTGTTTTTGCAAAGCAAAAAACATGGCAAACCGCAAAAATACATCCATAAATAACTGCTATCAAAAAGTATCCTCTTTTATCATTTCCTTTTCCTAATACTTCAATGAGAGGCACTGTAATAATATTTATAATCCCAATTGCAATCATAGCACTTACAGAACGAAACGTATTAATTTTTGCACGCTCCTCTATATTCTGCGTCATTGCTCCACATAATGTACCATAGGGAATATTCACACAAGTATATCCCAAAACCAGAATACAGTATGTCACTGTCATATAAACGATTTTAGCAATAGGTGTCCACTGTGAATGCGCCCAAAAACAAATCATCAATATCAAAGAAGTAAGTGGTGCTGCAATCAAAAGCCATGGGCGATAACGTCCCCAGCGACTATGAGTTTTATCACTCAATACCCCAATTATTGGATCATTGACAGCATCCCAAAATCTTGAAAATAACATTAAAGCAGCAACTGCATTCATGCTGATTCCAAACACATCTGTATAAAAAATCATCAAGAAATTACTAACAAACATCCAGCTAAAATTACACCCTACATCCCCCATGCCATAAGCGATCTTACTAATCAATGGAACTTTAATATTTGTATCTTTATTTTCCATGATATCCTCCACTATAAATACTGACTAAAGTAAAGCTTTTTTCTTATTTGTCTTCTGTGATCTTAATAACAGACTTCACAATATCTGCTTTGTGATTTATACTATAATCCATTGCTTTCTGTGCCTCATCCAAAGGAAAAATATCTGTAACAATTCCTTTCAAATTTACCTTTCCCGAAGCTACAGCATCAATTGCCATTGGATAAATATGTCGGTAACGGAAAACGGTTTTAAAGGTCAACTCCTTATCCAAGACAAGACTCATTGGTAATGTCATTTCACCAGTTTTATTGTATCCTACCAGCACAATATTGGAACCTTTTTTCGCCATGTGAATGGCCTGTCTAGTCGTAATTTCTGTTCCAGCCGTTTCTATCACTAGATCCATTCCTTTTCCATCCGACAGTTTTTCCACTCGTTCTAAAACATTCTCTTTGGCACTATTAATTACTCCATCAGCTCCTAACTCCATTGCCTTATCTAAGCGCTTTTCCATAATGTCAACTACATAGACTTCAGATACTCCTCTGGCTTTTAAAGCCATCATGGATACCAGACCGATACATCCTGCACCCATAACAACCGCTTTTTGTCCAAGATGAGCATTCCCCTGGATGGCAGCATGGAACCCAACAGCCAGCGGTTCGATCAAAGCACCTTCTAATGTGCTCACATTTTCCGGCAATTTGAAACATAAATTTGCCTCATGTGCTACATACTCCTGAAAAACACCATCTACTGGAGGTGTTGCAAAAAATATCACATCTGAACAAAGATTGTATTTACCTTGTCTGCAAAATTCACACTGTCCACAGGTTTTTCCTGGCTCCAACGCAACTCTATCTCCCACTTTTAGGTGCTTCACTTTTTCTCCAACTTCTACAACAATACCTCCCGGCTCATGCCCAAGCACAAATGGGGGCTCCACAACATAATCTCCAATAGCACCGGTTTCATAATAGTGCAAATCCGATCCACAAATTCCAACATATTCCAATTTCACGAGAACCTCATCTGATTTTGGTTCTGGTATCTCTCGCTGCTCAAATCCCATTTTACCAATCCCATTCATAACTGCTACTTTCATTTTTCCTTTCATGGTCAATCCCTCCTACAGAATTATTTATATACTTTATTAAATAGTTTTATTATGTATTTATATTATTTCTTTTCTAGTATTTTGTCAATAACAACTTGTATTTACGTTTTAATTTTGTAACTAATATATATTTCTCAATTTTATCTCTGTCACTTTTGCACAAAAAAATAAGACCCTAGTTTCAGAGTCCTATTTCTCACCAATCTTAAATCTGTTCAATAAACATTTCTATTACATACAATGCCGCTCCCAGCGCGGCTGCACCAACTTTATAGCTACATTCCTTAACAAATCCTCCATCTTCTGAAAATGTATTTCGATCCGACACTTTTTTTCTAATATCAGAAATATATTCTCCTACATAACTACCAACATACCCTCCTAACATAATATCGCAGTCTAGAACCATATGAATATTGTTGATAGCAATGGACAAATAATTCGTATATTGATCCCACTCATTAACAAATTCCTTTGTTCCCTTCTTTATTTCATCAAAGAAATCCTCCAACTTCCCTCCGGCTAGTTCTGTCAACCGTTTAGCTGCACAGTAAGAATCTAAACATCCCTCTTTTCCACAATAACATTTTGCTCCCTCTGGAACGATTGTCATATGTCCGACTTCCCCACAGCGAAATTCACTTCCGTATACCAATTTCCCATTGTTATAAACAGCTCCCCCTACTGTATTGCTGAGAGATAAATAAAAGAACCTTCTATCTTCCCCCATTTGTGTTCCTTCCGCATAAGCTCCAGCATTTGCATCATTAAAAAAGACGCATGGATATGAAAAAAAGCGTTCCACTTCTGAAAAGGATAATTCTCTCACATTTAAAACATGCGAGTTTGTAATTTCTTTCTTCTCCAAATCTACAATTCCCGGAAAGGAAATTCCAATTCCCAATATTTTCTGTTTTTCCACTTGACTTTCTTCTAAAAAATCCTCCATTTTCTCGTTCACATTACGAAAATAGTCTTCGCTCTTTTCAAATGGACAGCAGACCCTCTCATATTTCAATATCTGTCCCTTAAGATTTGCTAATAAAAAACCAATATGATTTCTTGTAATATCAATCCCCACCGTCAATTTAAAATTCGCCGTAACAGACAACGCTTTTGCCTTCCTCCCACCTGTAGATTCCAATTCCCCGCATTCTTCAATTAGCCCCATTTCTATTAATTCTTTTGTATTTTGTGTCACTGTTGGAAGGCTGAGTTTTAGTTCATATGCAATGTCCGGATTGGAAACAATTCCAGCCTTACACATATATCGGTAAATGCGATTTCTATTTTTCTTCTTTACCTCCATATTTGTCATTTTATTTGTTGTCATATTTCCTCCAAATATCACTTTATTAAAGTATTTTCTTTAGTATATCACTCACCTTTCCTATTTGCAAGAATCAGCAAAGTTGATCTTGTCATTTTTCAGTATTTTGTAACAATATAGCAAATACTCTGTTTACCTATTTCCGCATTTGCAAAAAGGGATGTTGTAAAATAAACTTCTTAATTTTACAACATCCCTTTTCTCTTCCCTAGGCACATGCATTTGCAAGGATCTCTGTCAATGCGCTCTTGCTGCTTGTATGACATCGCACGATATCTGCGTTGCATTTCTCTGCTTCTGCGACAGCACAGCGCACCATCTTGTGAGATACCGTATTCGTAAACAAGATCAGCAGATCCGGAGTGCCAATCTGTTCACTTAGATTTGCCGACATCTGTGTGAATACTTTTGCTTTACACTTGTACCCTTTGCATATTTTTTTATACTGACAAACCATCCGGTCATGGCCTCCTACAATTACAACGCTCATCTTTACTTCCTTTCTTTTCTATTTTGTCTATAAAGCTGCAAGACTCTTTCCGAGCTCTTCACACTTTTCCAATGCCTCATCATCCGGTGTTTCCTGACAGATGACGCTTTCCCCTCCGATGACTTTCGCTCCTGCCTGCTGCATACGCGCTTCCCATTCTCTCATCCATTCTCCGTCTCCCCATCCGTAGGAACCGAATAAGCCGACAGTCTTTCCTTTTACAAATGTTTCCACTTCTTCCACAAACGGCTCCATCTCTGATTCTTCCAGCACTTCCGCTCCCATCGCCGGGCAGCCAAGTGCAAATGCTGTCTCTTCCTTTAATTCTTCCGGTGAGATACTCCCCACCTCCACAACCGCACTTTCTTTTCCTTCTGCGCGAATCCCTCTTGCAACTGCCTCTGCCATCGCCTCTGTATTTCCTGTCTGTGACCAGTATACTACATAAATTTTATCCATGATCTTCCTCCTGTTCTTATCCTTTCCTTGTCGCCGCTTTTTTTGCATCGACAATGTATTTTTATGCTACACATCCCCGGACCAGTTCTTCCATCCGGATTCCTCTGGCAACTGCCTGTATCAATGTTTCTTTTGCCGCCTCAAATGCCTGAAACAGACGAATCTTCTCTCCCATGTCCGCATATACTTTCCAATACCCTGCATAGAGATAATTTTTGCCTTTCTGTTCGATAAATCCTGTGACATCATCCAGCGGATATCCGAGCAGCAGCCCCATCTCATGGGGAAACATTCCGCCCGCTGTCATATAAGACTCGTAACGTCTCTGAAATGTATACAAAATCGTTCCCAGCGTAAAACGCTCATACCCTTCTTTCTGAAAGAATGCTCTCATCTTTGGATGTTCTATCACCTGCTCCAGATCTTTTCTGCGATATAGAAGATAAGTGATCTTTTCTGTCGTCCGAAGCAGCCGAAAACACGAGATTCCTGAATGCTTCAAAACCATCTGTACAACTGTTTCATTCTCTGCCGGAATGATAAAAAGATTGGAAACCTTCAGTCCCATGATTAGTGGTGCACATTGCAGTGCCAGCTGTGTCTCTATCTTTTTCAGATCCAGCTCTTTTACAAGTTCAAATATTTCCCGACTCATGTTTCCTCCTTGTTCTTTGTGTTAGTTATTTCTAACTTACGTTTATAATATCTAATTATCATTCACTCGTCAATACCTTTGTTGATCTAATTTTCTCAATAAATCTCCTTTCAAGCACAAAAAAATCAGGGGGGGGAGCACCGCCGATTACAGCTTTGGCAATGATACCCCTGATTTCTTATCTTTCACTTTCTATGTTCTTGTATTCTCTTCGAGCAGAGTTTTCATACTCTCTACTCCGATCAAAAGCGTGGATGCATTGTGCAACAGTGCAGACGTCGTCGGCTGCAGAATTCCTGCCACTCCAAATGCAATCAGCGCCGCATTAATTCCGACGATCAGACGATAGTTTCTTCCGATCCGCTGCATCAGTCTGTCACTGAGTCTCTTTAACAGGACAAGCTCATACAGATCATCTGCACTGATCGTAATATCCGCGATCTCCCTTGCAAGCTCTGCACCATCACTGATCGCAATGCCGACATCCGCCGCCGACAGTGCCGGAGAGTCGTTGATGCCGTCTCCGATCATAATAACTTTCTTTCCCTGCGCTTTCTCCTTCTCCACAAATCTTGCCTTATCCTCCGGGAGCACTTCTGAATCGTAATGATCTACCCCCACCTTTTTCGCAATGGCAGCTGCTGTCCGTTCACTGTCCCCGGTCATCATGACAATATTGCGGATTCCTGTCTCTTTTAACAGACGGATCACTTCCGCAGCTTCCTCCCGCAGTGGATCCTCGATGCGGATCACCGCCGCAAGTTCCTGTTCCATAGCGAGATAAAGCTGTGAATATTCCCCGGAAAGACTCTCAAAAAGTTCCTCTTTTCCTTCCGGGATCCTGCACTTCTCATCTTCAAATACAAAGTGATAACTTCCTATCACTGCACGCTTTCCTTCGATCTCTGTCGAGATTCCATGTGCTACCATATACTCTACTTTAGAGTGCATTTCTTCATGTTCGAGATGACGTTTCTTCGCCTCATGTACAACCGCCTTCGCCATCGAGTGCGGGAAATGTTCTTCCATACATGCCGCCACTCTTAACAGTTCATCCGGATCTTCCCCGTTAAACGAGATGACATCCACCACTGTCGGCCGCGCTTTTGTGAGAGTTCCCGTCTTGTCAAAGACGATCGTTTCTGCCTCTGCAACAGCTTCCAGATATTTTCCTCCTTTTACTGTCAGATGATATCTGCTCGCCTCGCGAATTGCCGAGAGTACTGAGATCGGCATTGCTAACTTCATTGCGCACGAAAAATCTACCATCAGCACCGAGAGAGCCTTTGTGATATTTCTCGTCAAAAGATACACAAGTCCTGTTCCGACAAACGTATATGGAACCAGTCTGTCTGCCAGATGTTCTGCCTTCCCTTCCAGTGCGGACTTCAACTTCTCTGACTCCTCGATCATTGTCACGATTTTCTCAAATCTGCTGGAACCTCTTGTCTTCTGCACAAGCAGGGTAATCTCCCCTTCTTCCACTACCGTTCCGGCATAGACAGAATCCTCACCGGATCTTCTGACCGGAACCGACTCTCCGGTAAGCGCAGCCTGGTTGACCATCGCTTCTCCTTCGGTCACGATACCGTCAAATGGAATCACATTTCCCATATGCACAACAATCTGATCGCCTTTTTTTACCTCAGACGCCTCTACAAGTATTTCCTGATCATCCTTTTTCAACCATACTTTTCCGACATTCAGCGACATTGTCCGCGCAAGGTCATCCACGGACTTTTTATGCGTCCACTCCTCCAGCAGTTCTCCGATTCCCAGAAAGAACATAATCGAAGATGCTGTATCAAAATCATTTCTCAGAATGGAGACACCGATAGCGGTCGCATCAAGAACCGGAACTTCTATTTTCCTTCTGCACAGCACTTTCAGCCCGTGATAAATGTATTTAACTGACATCGCGGTCGTGTACAGCGCAGCCACCGGATAAGGAAGAAACCACCGGCGCATCCATCGGAATAAAATCTTATCTACGATTTTCTCCTGATAAGATGCATTCAGCTCTCTTCCGGACGTCTCAAGCACCTCGTCCGGGACAGCTGCCTTCTCATATGAGAAACTGCACAGCATTTCTATGATTCTGCGCCGGTCTCCTTCGTAGCGGATGACTGCATCACCGGTGCGCTCGTAAACTTTTGCAGAGAGGACTTCACGTCTGTTCTCCAGATAATATAGCAACGTGTCCGCCTGTCTGTACGTCATGGTTCTTCCCGGAAAATGAACCCGGATTCTTCCCTCTATTTCATGCTTAATCTTAAACTTCACCTTTTTACCCCTTTTCCGTGTATCTGACAACTAAAAGGAAACACCTGCCGATCCTGTCCGCCTTTTGGCGATAAAATCTGCAAGTGTTCTCTCTGTTGATTCCATCATTTTCTCTGCAATTACAGTTCGCTCTCCTCTTCGTCAGCAGCAGAAGCTTCCGGCACAAATTCCTCTTCGGCTTCTTCAAATACTTCTGCCTCTTCCTCAGCGGTCCGTTTCGCATTGATTTCCTTTGCTTCCTCGTAAATGTCTTCTGCATTTTCCTGAATCGTCGTCGCCGTCTTCATAACACATTCTTTTGCTCTCAGTACTGCAGCGGTACAGTTTGTGTACACTTTCTTCGCATCTTTACTCGCAAGCAGCTTTACTCCTGCTGTGCCAAACAAAACTCCTGCCGCAAAGATTCCCGTTTTCTTCATGTTGATGCATTTAAAACAATCTAACATTTTTATCCCTCCTAGATTTATTTATGTTTGTAGCCTGTGTAGAATGTCATGAACAAACATACGACCATAGCCCATGCCCAGAATCTATGTTTTTTCATCTGTCTCTTCCCTCCTACAATGTTTTTGTCATTATAATCCTGTCCGCGGACAATTTCCATTATTTTTCTGTTATTGAGAAATTTTTATCATTTAGATCATTCAATTGCAAATAGTTCTCAGATACAGGACTCGATCACGACTGTTTTTACTTTCTGTTCGCCAAGATATCCTCAGGTTTTCAAGCCTGCCAGAATCACTTCATTCCAGCTTTTTGCCGACAGATACCGGACGGTATGATCTTCCATCTCAATCCTGCACACTTCTCTTCCGCTGCTCTCGGTATCACATGCAATCTTATACATGTTTTTTCTGCTGATCGCACCGATCTCCTCCAGCTTATTGACGAAACGATATACCGTTGCGGTTCCAATTCCCGGATCACTCTTAGATGCCCGATAAAAAATCTCCTTGCACGAAGAACATTCTTCTTCCAGTATGATGTCAAGAAGCATCTGCCGTTGTTTTGTAATCCTGCACCCCTGCTCCCGCAGTTTCTGAAGAACCATCTCTTTTTTCATCTTTGTCCGCCGATAATTTCCCGTCTCATTTATTTTTCTGCTCTCACCTGTCATATTCTGGTTCATACTGTCCTCCCCGAAATGAAAGTTTTTTATCTAATGGCAGTGTCCGCCGCAATGTTTGCAGTCTCCGCCGCAGTGGATCGACTTTCCGTTTTTCTTATCTTTGATCATACTTCTCACTGCCAGTGCCACAATCCCAGCAACAATAATTCCTGTAACAATTGTTCCCATATCAATTCCTCCTGACCTTTCATGATTCTTCTGTTTCTTTGTAAACTACATCTTCCTGACTGTAAAAAGACTGCCCGGGAGAATTTCTCCAAGCGGCAGTCTTTTCTTTGTCTCTATTTTGCACCTGCCATTGCTTTCATGCTGACATGAAGTGTCTTACTTTCTTTATATGGACGTACAAGCAGATAGATAAATCCGATCACAAGTGCGAATGCAACTGCTGTCGCGATTCCAAACGTTCCTGTGCTGATCCATGTTCCGATCTGGTAAACACAGAGGGAAACCACATATGCAAGCAATGTCTGATAACCGATTGCAAACCAGAACCATTTTGCATTGTTCATCTCTCTTTTGATTGCTCCCATCGCCGCAAAGCAAGGTGCACAGAGCAGGTTGAACACTAAGAAAGAGTATGCTGCAACCGCTGTCATGCTTCCTGCAAGCGCTCCCCAGATCTCTGTTCCGTCTTCTGCAACTTCCGCAAATCCAAATAAGATACCAAAGGTTCCCACTACATTTTCTTTTGCGATCAGTCCGGTGACTGCCGCAACCGCCATTTTCCAGTCTCCCCATCCAAGTGGTGCAAATACCGGCGCAATGACTCCTCCGATCCTGGCAAGAATACTGCCGTCAAGCTGTTCTGCCTCCAGCATTCCGAAGGAACCGTTGATCCATCCAAAGTTCATCAAAAACCACAGTACGATCGTCGATAATAAAATGATCGTTCCTGCCTTTTTGATGAAAGAGGATCCTCGCTCCCACATGCTTCTTAACACGTTTCCGACTGTCGGCATATGATATGCCGGAAGCTCCATCACAAACGGTGCCGGGTCTCCTGCAAACATCTTCGTCTTTTTCAGAATCATCCCTGAGCAGATGATCGCTGCGATTCCCACAAAGTAAGCGCTCGGCGCCACCCACCATGCTCCGTCAAAGAGCGCTCCTGCGATCAGCGCGATGATCGGAAGTTTCGCCCCGCATGGGACAAATGTTGTTGTCATGATCGTCATTTTCCGGTCTCTGTCATTTTCGATCGTTCTGGATGCCATCACTCCCGGAACTCCGCATCCGCTTCCGATCAGCATCGGAATAAATGATTTTCCGGATAAGCCAAACTTACGGAAAATTCTGTCCATGATAAATGCGACTCTCGCCATATATCCGCATGCTTCCAGAAATGCAAGAAAGATAAACAGTACAAGCATCTGCGGAACGAATCCGAGCACTGCACCGACACCGGCAACAATCCCATCCAAAATCAATGCCTGCAGCCAGTCTGCACAACCGATCGCAGTTAACGCACTTTCTACGAGCACCGGAACTCCCGGAACCGAGATTCCAAAGAAACTCCATCCTTCTCCGAACACACCATCATTCGCCCAGTCTGTCGCCCATGTTCCGACCGTCGTCACAGACACATAATATACAAGGAACATCACTGCCGCAAAGATCGGAAGTGCCAGCCATCGGTTTGTCACAATCTGATCGATCCTGTCGGAAGTTGTCAGCTTTTTCTTTGAACCTTTTGTCACGCAGGCTCCGATGATAGAAGAAATATACGTATACCGCTCATTTGTGATCACACTCTCCGTATCATCATCAAACACCTTCTCCATCTCTTCGATCTCTGCACTGACATCCGGAACACATTTCATCTGTGATCCGATCTTGTCATCTCTTTCTAACAACTTGATTGCAAAGAAACGCTTCTGTTCTTCTTCCACGATCCCGGTCAGCTTATTTTCTACTTTTCCGATGATCTCTTCTGCTTCCTTTGAAAACTTGTGTACCGGCACTGCCGCTTTTTTCTGCTGTGCAAGTCCGACAGCTTTCTCCGCCGCTTTCTTGATACCGGTTCCTTTCAGCGCTGAGATCTCGATCACCTCGCACCCCAGTCTTCTGCTGAGTTCCTGAATATGGATACGGTCACCGTTCTTCTCCAGAATATCGAGCATATTGACCGCCATCACGACCGGAATTCCCAGTTCCATCAGCTGTGTGGAGAGATAGAGGTTTCGTTCAATATTTGTCCCGTCTACAATATTCAAAATTGCATCCGGACGCTCTCCGATCAGATAGTTTCTTGCCACGACTTCTTCCAACGTATATGGGGACAAAGAATAGATCCCCGGCAAATCCATGATCACAGCATCCTTGTGTCCTTTTAGCTTCCCTTCTTTTTTCTCCACCGTAACTCCCGGCCAGTTTCCGACAAATTGATTGGAACCTGTCAGAGCATTGAACAATGTTGTCTTCCCGCAGTTCGGATTTCCTGCAAGTGCTATTTTGATTGACATCTTCTTTCTCCTTCCATTTGTTTATCATAGCTTTCTTTAATTAGTTTTAACTAACCATATGTCAAAAAAATAATCAGCAGTACAGCTTCTGTATACCCCAGTTTCCTATTCCACCTCGATCATCTCTGCATCTGCTTTTCTCAGTGACAATTCATATCCTCTGACTGTAACCTCAATCGGATCACCGAGCGGCGCTGCCTTTCTCACGAACACTTCCACTCCTTTCGTAATTCCCATATCCATGATCCTTCTTCTGACCGCTCCTTCCCCGGTCAGCCTTTTCACTTTTACCGTTTTTCCGCAAGGTACCTGCTTTAATGTGTTCATATCCCCACTTCTCCTTCCCTTCTTAACTATTTTTCTGTATGTTCTGTCTGCCAGTTTTTGTTTCGTCCGGCCTTCGAAGCATATTTTACTGATTTACTGAACTTCTTTCAGGAAACGATGATCTTATTTGCCATATCTTTTCCAATTGCGATTCTCGCACCTTTCATCTCTACGATCATATTTCCGGCATTTGTTGAGATAACTGTCACAATACCGCCCGGCACAAATCCAAGATTTTCCAGAAATCTGCGAACTTCCTCTTTTCCCCCGACTCTCCTGATCGTATTTTCCCTATTTGCTGCTGCCATTGTCAGTGGCATACTACCATCCTCTTTCTTTTTTTAATTCATACAAATCCTTGTTAAATGATAATGAATTTCATTTATTTAGTTAGTATAAACTAACGTTTGTTTGTTGTCAATCACTTTTTTTTCAAAACTTATCAAACTCCTATACGAATACTATTATTTGTATAAGTCAATATTGTAGGCACATTTTCATCGTAAAACGGAAATACATTTCATGAAAGATGCCATACTCCCAGTAATAAAAGGAAGTATCCGTTTGTATTTTTCCCACTGCTATGTTATACTACTGTCAGTTTCATGTGATTTTTTAATCAAAAACTAGATTTTATTGGGAAAGGGAGGCGAAGATTTTGAGAACTTTCGGAAATGAGTCCGCAGAAAATTATCTGGAAGCGATTCTTGTCCTGAGTAAAAAGCTTCCGGTTGTGCGGTCGGTCGATATTGCAAACGAACTTGGGTTTAAGAAATCCAGTGTCAGTGTCGCGATGAAAAATCTTCGTGAGAAGAAGCATATTACTGTATCCGAAGCTGGTTTTATTTTCCTGACAGATTCCGGACGTGAGATTGCGGAGATGATCTATGAGCGCCATGAATTTCTGACTGACTGGCTTATAAAATTAGGTGTATCAGAGGAAACTGCTTCCGAAGACGCATGCCGGATCGAACATGTGATCAGCAGTGAAAGCTTTGAAGCGATCAAGCGTCATGTCCCGTCCGGACAATAATTTTTCTGTTCATGAAAATGCTCCGTGGAGTGCATAATCTTAACTGTAAGCAACATCTCTATAGACTTAGGAGGGATGTGCATATGAATGATTACAATAAAATCACAGCCCTTTACTCCCGCATGATTGAAGATGTAGAAAGCAGCAAAATCGGTGTCTGCATTATGAAAGACATTACCTGCCAGGGGCGCGACTATCTCCAAGTCGGAAACGCTATGGAGATTTTCAGATGGAATAATGTGCGCTTTATCGCAGTCAACAACAGCATAGACAGCGAAACCACAGACACATTGGAATTTGCCCCCCTTTATCAATATCACGTCGAAAGCCGTTGCCGGAAACTGAACAAATCTTGTTCACAGCGGCGAAAGACTACCTCAAAGATGTGATGAACGGCAAGACCGCAATCCCCACAAAGACATGGAAAACGGAGTATGCCAAGCTGACCGCCGAGCGGAAAACCCTCAATCAGCGGTATCTTGCACTCAAAGAGGAAGTGAAAGAAGCCGAGCAGATACGAAAGAGCGTTTACAGTATCTTGCGGCAGGAACAGCGGGGACACACACCGCAGGGCGCAGAATATGGAACGATAATATAAGCAAAGCGGCGGGGATAATCAAAAACTATCCTCGCCGCTCTATTGTGTTTTCAGACTCATTTTCGTTAAGCGTATAAATCCAAATACCGCCCTTTTCCTTCCGCAGCAGTCGCAGGACGAATAAATGTTGTGTGCGGACACTCAGGAGTATGTTTATGGTTTTTGTTGCAATGAGTAGTTACCGTTGTTAATTCTTCCTGCCCCTTACTGTCCGCAACAGGAAAACTTTGTGAAGCCATAGGCGCATAATAAGAAGAACTTGACATACCAATAGAGTTAGTCATATATACCACTCCTTTCTGCAAAGTTATTTTGGATTTTTTATTAAAACTCTGTTTATTTCAATTATACGCTTACGATATTCAAAAAGCAATACATCATTCCATAAAAATTAAAGGCTCCCCGCCGCACTGAAGTGAAAAGTTTATTTCCACTTTGAATACACAAAAGTAGATTTTAGTCT
>CAUWEA010000013.1:0-44205 GCA_963557735.1 uncultured Faecalimonas sp.
ATTGTTGATACACTGCTTGTCAAAAAGTCGAGTTAATTAAAGGATGAAATACTAGAAGAGATAAAGGAAGCGAAGAAGGACGCAGCTGAGGATGCGGTGGAGGATGTGCAGTCGCTGCTTAGTGAGGCAGCATCTGAGTGTGCGGCGAAATTTGACGGGACAGAGGATGCGGTCGCCTATTATCTTGCTGTGCAGGAAGAAGGCGCAGAAAATGTAAAGGCAGAAGAGTTGCCGGAGAATGGAGTATTTACCCTTCGGGAGATGAAACTTGCCAGAATGCAGGGACAGATTCAGGAAGAAGACTATGATAAGATCGCGCAGGAGATGAGTGACTGGGAGGACAGCAGTCAGCTGCTTGTATTTTCGGAATTGTACCGTCAGGGACGGATCAGCGCATCGATGCTCCGGAAAAATGAAGAACTAAAGGCAAAGACAGAGCAGGCACAGCAGGCACTTTCCTGGGTGGAGAAGCAGGAAAAGGAATACAAATATACCGGGGAAGACAAAAAGCTGGTCGATCAGACCGTGGAGCAGTTGGAGAAGGCGTCTGATGACGGCGAAGATGCATATGATTTCTGGGTGCGCGATCGGCTTTTGGAGGCAGCAGGGGAGGAAGAAGAGAGAGAACCGTCGAAGCTTTATATGCAGGCATCGAGACTTGCCTATGAGAGCGGTGATCAGACAAGTGCGGATTCCTGCCTGGATAAGGCGCTGGATACTGTGGCAAAGAGTGAAGACGATGCTTACCGTGGCCCGGCAGGCGAACTGAACCGGATTTTATCGGAGAAGGAGGACAAAGAACAGCTCAAGGAAATTGATACGTATGCCCAGCTTACGGTCGATCATATTGTTCCGATCGCAGCTTACCCGCAGGATACAGATGGACAGAAGGACGAAAGTACTCAGGAAATGCAGGAGGACTTCACGCAGTATGTCACGGATACGGTGAATCAGAAAGCGGCGTCAGTAAGTATTTCAGGAATCGATGCAAAGGAATTTGAGACCGTCCGGGCAGTCGTTTCTCTGGAGGAAGGGATAGCAGACAGCGAGGAGAAGTTCCGGGAGAATGTGGAAATCCTCGACTGTGGGGCAGTGATCTCTGATTATCAGGTGACAAAACAAGAATATGACACGGTAAATATTGTACTCTGCTGTGATAATTCCAGCAGTATGGAAGGGGAGAAGATTGAGAATCTGAAGCAGGCGGTTTCTATATTTGTAGGGAAAGTCGCAGATGAGGTCAATATCGGTATTGTTCCGTTTGGAAGTGGCGTGCTGGAAGGTGTCTGTGAGCCGGGAAGCAGCCAGGAAGCGCTGGAACAGTCTGTGGAATCTTTCCGTGCCGACAGTGGGACCAATATATACAGTGGCGTCGAATATACGCTTTCGATGCTGGCAAAGGAGAAGGATGCACTGAATCTTGCGGTGATCATGTCGGATGGCAATGACAGTCTTCCTTCTGAGGAACAGATCCAGCAGATTACTTCTGCCTGTGAAAATGGAAATATCCTGCTTTATTCGATGGGTCTTGGGGCAGATGTTAATTCGGAAGTGCTCAATACTTATTCGGATGCAGGAAACGGGGAGTATGTATTTGTATCGGACTCCAATTCACTTTACAGCTTTTATCAGTATATTTATCAGATCAGCAAGAACCGTTATGAGATCGAATATCAGGCAGTTGACACGATGACACAGAGCCGGACGCTGCGGGCGGAAGCTAAGGAAAATACGAAAGCTTATGATGAGAGGTCCTATTATCTGTATGAGAGTGATCTGACGGAGGAAGATCTTGGGGTGCAGGAGGATCTGCAGATCCAGGATATGGTATTTTACGGTCTGGATACGAAACTTCTCTATGAATCCCCGGCGCCTCAGAAAGTGAGACTGACCGGAAAGGATCTGAAGAAAGAAAATGAGATTTCGGTATCGCTTCACGGAGCGATGGAATATGATCTGGAATGTAAATATGAAAGTGATACAAGCTGGGAGGTAACCATTCCGGCGAGGGCGGCATGCGGAGTGTATGATGTGTATGTGACGGCAAATGGAGAACGAAGAGTATTCCCATCCGGGCTTGTGATCACTTCCGGAAATCTGAATACGGTCCGCTATGGAAATTATGTATTTACTTCTACCGGGAAAGAAGTGTGCGGGGATACGACGAAACTGACCGGATATATCCGGATGAATGGCTGGCTTGGATTCCAGGACAGTGTACGTCTGGAAGGAGATCTGGAGAAGGATGCAGAAGTGACTATGCGCTGCCGGAGATCCTATGTGGAGTATGACAGAAACACGGCAGAAGGGTATGCAAAGCATCTTGCAGAGTATGGCATGTATGCTTCTCTTCCGGGATTTTCAGAAATGACGCTGTACAACGATCCTCTGACGGATGCTTCCTCCGGTGATTATCCGGTGAAGCCGGCTGTCTCAAACGGGGCGTTTGTCCTGCAGGATTTTTCCAGGATCGACTATGCAACGATCGCGTTATATCCCAATCAGGCAGTCATTGGATTTGACAGTGTGCAGACGGGACTTCCGTTTCAGGATGATGTGTTAAAGACGGCAGAATCGGAAAGCCCGTTCGCATTTCAGTTTGATCATGAGGAGCAGATCATTCTGAATGATAAACAGATCGGCTGTGATCTTTCATTGAGTCTTGGGGAGAAAGATCAGAAGAATTATCACGCACTCTTTGGAAATATGCCAATTTACTGCAACCTTGGCACAGCGGAACTGAAGCTGAATACATTGAGCGGGGATGTCTCGGTGAAAGTGCTTGTAAATGTTGCGATGTTGTGTGACGGTATGGGACTGGAACTGCAATGGAAAGACTGGAAGCTGGATGGCGTGGAACTGTATGCAGATTATCCGGTCAATGCGACAATTTCTGGAGTCCCGGTAACATTTTCCGAGTTTTCACTCGGTGCGGAGGAAATCAGTTCCATTGATAAGCTGGATATCAGAGAACTGCTGAAGCTGAAATACAAAGGCTCATTTAAACTGGCGGTGGCGCAGGTTTCCGCATTTAAACCGGGACTGGAAAAATGGGTCGGAGATGTCAGTCTTGCTTCTCTTGACCGGGTATCTTTGGAATTTCAGCTGAGCAGACAGTATATTTCTGTGGCGGCAACGGCAAAACTTCTCGAGGCGGTTCAGATCGGAGACTGTACGCTGGAACTGGGAGAAGGAATTTCCTATACAAATATGCTGCTTGGCATGCAGGGAGAAACGGTCAATGGATTCCGGGGAGAAGTCGGTGTCGGCATCAAGATGCAGACGAATAACTGTATGTTCAATGTCCGGGGCGCTGCGGAACTTGCGATGACAAATAAGGTATGTGGAATCGGCGCCACGGGAGAACTGGAGGCGAAAGTGTCCTGGTGGATTTTTGACATGCAGACACAGGCGAAAGGGCAGGGATTTATCGGTGTTTATCAGCAGAACAATGGCGTGTGGGCATTTGGACTTCACGGACAGACAAGTAATCCGGAAGATGACGGGGTTCATCTTGTGTGGGCGGCAGATAACCCGGAACTTTCCAGTAAAACATTAAGCTAGTGTACTTGTCTCGTTTACTTTCAGCATAATGACACAGAATGAATTTTCAGTCTGCAAGGTGGAAGAATGAGGCAGTGCCGTGTAGGAATGGAAAAAGATGGAACGGGAGAAGAAATGTGTATGAAGAGAAGAGACAGAATGGAAAAGCAAAATACGGTATGCACAAATAGAAAGAAGTGGGTTTTGCAGCTTCTGCTGATCTTTTTTGTCAGTTTTGTGGCAGCTCATACTGGAGCAATCCGGGAAGTGCAGGCGGCGCGGACAGATCTGATGACTTTAGAGGGAGAAAAAGATGTTGTTGTGATCCTCACTTATGATAAGGAATTGCCGGAAGTTTCTATCACAGATCCTTTGGGGAAGGTGTATGCGGCGGAGAGTGATTTTGCGGCAGTACAAAAAGGAGATGGGGCAGTTTATTATTATCTGAGGAATGCGCCGGGAGGTACCTGGTACATAGATTATGATAAAAAGTCGAACAGCAAACTTGAGGTGCATGTCATGCCGTGGTATCAGGAGGCAGAGATCCACTCATTTACAATGGAAGCCCCAAAAGAAGAGCGGATCAAAGTTCAGGCAGAGGTGACGGCAGAAGAAAATATTGGATATACTTATTATATTTATGCTGTGACAATGCAGGGAGAAACGGTAGATGGAAAGAAAGAACTGAAAAGCGGCAGTGGTACGGCAAATCAGAAGTTCGAGACAGAAGTGGATATCGCTTCTTTGCCGGATGGAGAGAAGTATTACTTACAGATGGATGTAGTCGTCACAGATCCGGATCAGACAGAACTGACAACGTCGGCAGTCACTGCGGAGAGTTTTTCGGTCAAAGGACACACAGTGAAAGGGGACGGGGCAAAGCTTCGGACTGTGCTTGATTATACAGACAGTGCGCTGGAGATCGACTGGAGCAGCGCAGAAGATTCCTGCGACCAGTGGGTCGTAGGAGTATTTCAGGGGAAAGATGCAAAAGATCCTATTTATTCGGAACAGCTGGAGCGCGACAGAAAAAATACAGTGATGAACATTGATTTGGATGGTGAAGATCTGAAAGTCGAAGTATCTGCGATGAGCGGCGGGAAAATTGTGGCAAAGTATGAGCGGACGATTATGTTGGATCCGGGTGTCACGGTTGCAATCAACACACCGGAGCAGACCGGATCGACAACAGCAGAAGTCTCATATGATACCGGGGATAAGACTGTGGAGGCAGAAATTACAGTCGGGGAAAAGTCACAGAAAGTCCGGTGGGAAAAAAGCGGAACAGCTGCATTTGAGATTGCAGATATGGAGACGCAGGAGATTTCGGTAATTTATGGATGGGAAACCGGAAGCTTTTACCGGATATCCAAACGAATCAGTACCGACGTTGTTCCGCCGATGCTGGAACTCTACGGGGTTGGAGAGAACATCCGGGTGGAGGAAAAAGTACTTTCACTTTCCGGTAAAACAGATCCGAATGCTGTTTTGAAAATAAATGGGAAAGAGCAGAAAATCGGGAAAGAGGGGACATTTCAGATTTCCCTGAAACTGAAAAAAGGGGAAAATCAGATTACGCTGACTGCGGCAGACCCGCTTGGAAACCAGACATCCAGAACGATCCTTGTGCAATATCAGAAGGCAGGGACAAAAGGAGAGAAAGCGCCGCTTCCGGGAGGCTTCTGGATTTTGGGAGGAACCTTCCTTGCCGCTTTTCTGTGTGCTTTACTCATGGGGATCTTTGGAATCGTTTCCGGCAGAAAAGGCGGAAAGATAAGGAAAATCCTGGCGGTGGCAAAAGGATTCTGTATCTGCGGAACTTTGGGAGGGCTGGCAGGCAGCGGCTGGTATCTGTACCGGTACTGGAAGCTGACAGAGAAGATTTCGGGGAAAAATCTGACCGGAGTATTAAAGGCGGCGCCGGTATCTGATTTGACAAAAGTATTGGAACAGAGGCAGGAATGCCTGCGCCTTTTATGGATTCCGGCGTCAGCAGCAGTCGGTTTTCTGGTTCTTTTTATTCTTCTTACGATCGGAGGAAAAGCAATCCGTAAAGTACAGCAACGTCATAGAGAAAAGACAGAATGGAAAAAGGCACAGAGAGAAGAGCAGAAGCGGAAAAAGAAAGAACAAAAAGAGCGCACACAGACATCAATGTCAGGTCAGGTAAAAGAAAAAGAAAGGTACTGTCCATACTGTGGGGCGAAAAATTCCCCAACGAGTAACTATTGTGGAAAATGCGGAAAGCTGATAGAGTAAAGAAAACAAGGAGGAGAAAGAAATGCAGCAAAAAATTCATTTTGAATGTGATTACACCGAAGGAGCGCATCCGAGGATTTTGGAACGTCTTGTGGAGACAAACATGGAGCAGACAGTCGGTTATGGGGAAGATCCTTATTGCCAGAAGGCGGCAGAACTGATCCGGGGACTTTGCAAAAAAGAAGAGGCAGCAGTGCATTTTCTTGTAGGGGGAACACAGGCGAATCTGACAGTGATCTCGGCGCTGCTTCGCCCGTATCAGGCGGCGGTATGTGTGGAAACCGGGCATATCAACGTACATGAGACCGGAGCGATCGAGGCCGTCGGACATAAGGTGATCTCCGTGCCGGGAAAAGACGGAAAGCTGACGGCAGAGGATGTGGCGCGCGTACACAGATTACACTGGGAGGATGCCACCCACGAACATATGCCGCAGCCAAAACTTGTCTATATCTCCAATCCGACGGAGACCGGGACTATTTATACAAAGGCGGAACTGGAAGCGCTGCGGGCGGTATGCGACCGGTGCGGATTGTATCTGTTTTTAGATGGAGCAAGGCTGGGATATGGACTGGCGGCAGCGGATAATGATCTGGATCTGGAAAGTATTGCAGAAAACTGCGATGTGTTCTACATCGGGGGAACGAAAATGGGAGCGCTCTTCGGAGAGGCTGTTGTCATCTGTAATCCTAAATTGCAGGAAGATTTCCGGTATCTGATCAAACAAAAAGGCGGGATGCTGGCAAAAGGAAGACTGCTTGGAATCCAGTTTTTTGAACTGCTTCAGGACGGGCTGTACTTTGAACTGGGTGAACATGCAGTGAAGCTTGCGCAAAAGCTCAGAGAAGGGCTGCTTCAGGCAGGCTACGTGATGCAGGACAGCACGACAAACCAGCAGTTTGTGACCGTATCCGATGAAGAACTGAAGAAAATAGAAGAAAAATACTGTGTATCTTATATTGAACGGGCCGGGGAAAATCAAAATGTGATCCGGCTGTGCACAAGTTGGGCAACAACGGAAGAAAACGTAGAACAGTTTCTCCGTGATGCAGCGCACGCAAGAGAGATAAAAGCGGCAGGGGCAAAATATTGTGACTGCCCGGCATGTGAGGCAGTGGAGGCGATTCTGGAGAAAAAGGAGCTGTTGTAAAAAATGAATAAGAGCAGAGATGGAGAAATGTGTTTGTTTCTGCTCTATGCAAAAAAATAAGAATCTCCCTCAAAAGACCGCAGTGTTTTTCGGGCAGCGCCTGAGAAACACCGGATGTATGGGAGATTCTTATTTTGCGTTTCTCCGTATGGAAAACGCTTTGGAAAATCTGTGTAAAATCGATTGGGTATATGAATGTGCAGCTGCACAGCCTTTTTCTAATCGCGGAATGTCAGTGAAGTGTCTGTCATGGAATCGATGATCGCCAGTGATTCTAAGTGGACACCCTGAGAGCGAATCAGATCGCCGCCGTTTTGCATTCCTTTCTCGATCACAACTCCTGCGCCTTCGATCGTAGCGCCTGCACCTTTTACAAGGTCGATCAGTCCTAACATTGCACAGCCGTTTGCAAGGAAATCGTCGATGATCAGAACGTGATCGTCTTCATTTAAAAACTTTTTGGAGAGGATGACATCATAAGTACGCTTATGCGTGAAGGATTCTACTTTTGTGTGATAGACTTCTCCGTCGATGTTGATGCTCTGTGTTTTCTTGGCAAAGACAACAGGTACACCAAAATATTGTGCGACGATGCAGGCAATTCCGATCCCGGAAGCCTCGATCGTGAGAATCTTTGTGATCTTATCGCTTGGAAATCTTCTTCGGAATTCCTTTCCAATCTCATTGATCAGATCGATATCCATCTGATGATTTAAAAAACTGTCTACTTTTAATACATTTCCCGGTTTGACAACACCGTCTTTTAAGATTCTTTCTTTTAAAAGCTGCATGGTATAGTTTCCCTTCTCTTCGGTGATTTTTTGATTTATAAATCATCATACCGCAAGGGACGAGGATTTTCAACAAAAAATAACTGGAAAACAAAAGAAATTACAAATTGTGATATGAAGTAGAATGTGATAAAATAAATCTGTATGTAATAAAATGACGAAACAGCAAGGGAAATGCTGGAAGGAGGATTTTTTTGATAACGATAAACAGTTATGTAAAGCCGGAGAGTCTGGAAGAAGCATACGAGCTGAATCAGAAGCGTGCGAACAGAATTCTTGGAGGAATGATGTGGATGCGGCTCGGAAGCGGACGTGTGCAGACTGCGATCGACCTGTCCGGCATGGGATTAGATCAGATAGAAGAGTCAGAAGAGAAATTTAAAATCGGGTGCATGTGCACATTGAGACAGCTGGAACTGCATGAAGGACTGAACCAATATACAGATGGGGCAGTAAGAGAGTGTGTAAGACATATTGTAGGCGTACAGTTCCGCAATCAGGCGACAGTCGGGGGAAGTATTTTTGGAAGATTTGGTTTTTCCGATGTCCTGACCTGTTTTCTGGCGATGGACTGCTATGTAGAATTGTATAAGGGTGGAATTGTACCGCTCAGAGAGTTTGTCTGTCAGAAGAGAGACCGTGATATTCTTGTGAATGTGATTATCCGGAAAGATGTAAGAAAGATCCGCTATGTTTCTTCCAGAAGAACGAAGACGGATTTCCCGGTAATTGCCTGTGGTGTGGCAAAAGCAGGGGAGGAATGGCAGGTATCGGTTGGAGCCAGACCGATGAAGGCAGTTCTTGTGACAGAGAAGGCTGATGAGAGAGCTGCAGCTGAAATTGCAGAAAAGCTGACAGAGCAGGTTACATTTGGCAGCAACATGCGCGGAAGCGGTGAATACCGGAAAGCACTTGCAAAGGTTCTGATCCGCAGACAGATAGAAGCATTGATGGAGGAGTGTTAGAGATGGAAGTAAAGTTTATATTAAATGGAAAACAGACTACTGCCGACATCAAGGAAGATACCATTCTACTTGATCTGCTTCGGGCAAAGGGCTGTTACAGTGTAAAATGCGGGTGCGAGACGACAAACTGTGGCCTCTGTACGGTCTGGATTGATGGAACACCTTCTCTTTCCTGCTCTGTACTTGCGGCAAGAGTGGAAGGAAAAGAGGTAACAACACTGGAAGGCCTTCAGGAAGAAGCAGCAGAATTCGGTGCATTTCTGGCAGCAGAGGGGGCAGAGCAGTGTGGATACTGTTCGCCTGGATTTATTATGAATGTACTTGCGATGGTACGTGAGTTAGAAGATCCGACGTTGGAAGAAGTAAAGGAATATCTGTCAGGAAATCTGTGCAGATGTACCGGGTATATGGGACAACTCCGCGCGATTAAGAAATATTTAGAGATGAAAAGGGGGACGAAGTAGTGAGTTTTGTAAATACAGCAGTGCCAAAGGTAGATGCTCCGGCACTTGTGACCGGAAAGCCGGTGTACACAGATGATATCGCACCGAAAGACTGTCTGGTCGTAAAGATTCTGCGAAGTCCTCATGCGCATGCGCTGATCGAGGAGATTCAGACGGAAAATGCAAAAAAAGTTCCGGGGGTGGAATGTATCCTTACTTACAAGGATGTTCCGGATAAGCGTTTTACAATGGCAGGGCAGACATACCCGGAGCCAAGTCCGTACGACAGACTGATCTTAGATCAGAGGGTGCGCTTTGTCGGGGATGCGGTAGCGATCGTAGCTGCGGAGACGAAGGAAGCGGCAGAACGCGCGCTGAAACTGATCAAGGTCAGATATGAGGTGTTGGAGCCGGTACTTGATTTTCATCAGGCAAAAGACAATGCGATCCTGATCCACCCGGAGGAGAACTGGAAGAGCCTTTGTCCGGTTGGTGCGGATAACAAGAGAAATCTCTGTGCCTGCGGAAAAGATGAACATGGAGATATCGATGCAGTGCTCGATGCATGCGATTATGTGGTGGAAGGAACTTATCATACGAAAGCAAACCAGCAGGCGATGATGGAGACATTCCGCACATATACTTATATGGATACTTATGGAAGATTAAACGTTGTCTCCTCAACACAGATTACGTTCCATGTCAGAAGAATTCTTGCCAATGCGCTGGATATTCCAAAATCAAAGATCCGTGTCATTAAGCCACGTATTGGAGGAGGCTTTGGAGCAAAGCAGACAGTTGTGACAGAAGTTTATCCTGCAATCGTGACGATGAAGACCGGAAAGCCGGCAAAACTTGTCTACACGAGAGAGGAATCCCAAATTGCTTCTACGCCGCGTCATGAAATGGAAGTGAAGGTTCGTGTCGGAGCAGACAAAGATGGTATCATCAAAGGAATTGATGTCTATACACTTTCCAACACTGGAGCATTCGGTGAGCATGGACCGACAACCGTAGGACTGTCAGGACATAAATCCATTCCGCTTTATGGAAAGACAGAAGCATTCCGGTTTGCTTACGATGTTGTTTACACAAATGTGATGTCTGCCGGGGCATATCGTGGATATGGTGCCACACAAGGATTGTTTGCGGTAGAGTCGGCAGTCAATGAACTTGCAGAGAAGATGGGGATCGATCCGGTTGCCCTCCGCGAGAAAAATATCGTGACAGAAGGTCAGGTGATGCCTGCGTACTATGGAGAAACAGCAAATAGCTGCGCGCTTGATCGTTGCCTGGAAAAAGCAAAAGAAATGATGCACTGGGATGAAAAATTCCCGGCAAGAGATCTCGGCAATGGGAAAGTCCGCGGAGTCGGTGTTGCGATGGCGATGCAGGGATCCTCAATCTCCAACGTGGACAATGCTTCTGTGGCAATCAAAGTCAACGATGATGGGTTCTACAGCTTGATGATCGGCGCTTCCGATATGGGAACAGGATGTGACACAATCCTTGCACAGATGGCGGCAGACTGCTTGGATTGTGAAATGGAAAATATTATCGTATCGGGAGTAGATACCGATGTATCCCCGTATGATTCCGGATCTTATGCATCCAGTACGACATATCTTACCGGAATCGCTGTGATGAAGACGTGTGAGACTTTAAAAGAAAAAATCCTGGCAAAAGGAGCTCAGTATCTGGAATGTAGCCGGGAAGAAGTCGAATTTGACGGAAAGAAAGTATTCTGCTTAGAGGATGGAAGAGAAATCTCTCTGAAAGATATCGGAAACCGTGTGATGTGCAACAATGAGGATGCGCTGTTTGCTTCCGAATCTTATTCTTCTCCGATCTCTCCTCCGCCGTTCATGGTCGGAATGGCAGAAGTGGATGTAGATCAGGAGACGGGAGAGATCGAGCTGGTAGACTATGTTGCAGTTGTAGACTGTGGTACGGTTGTCAACCCATCGCTTGCGAGAGTACAGACAGAAGGCGGAATCGCGCAGGGAATCGGAATGGCTCTCTATGAAGATATTGTGTACAGTGAGAGTGGAAAGAATTTCAGCAATTCTTTCATGCAGTATAAGATTCCAAGCCGCCAGGATGTAGGTACGATCCGCGTAGAGTTTGAGAGCAGTTATGAGCCTACGGGACCGTTTGGGGCAAAATCCATCGGAGAAGTCGTGATCAACACACCATCTCCGGCGATCGCGCAGGCAGTATACAATGCATCCGGTGTGCGGGTGAAAGAACTTCCGATTACTGCGGAAAAAGTATACTGGGGCATGAAAAAATAATGAAGATTCATGTGATTTTACTGGCGGCTGGAAACAGCCGCCGCTTTGGAAGTAATAAGCTGTTAAGTCTGGTTGAAGGAAAGCCGATGTACCGTCATCTGACTGAGAAGATTGAGAAGGCTGAGAAAAAGTGTCCGTTCGGAGAAAAAGTGCTTGTGACACAGTATGAGAATATTTTCAAAGCGGCGGAGCAGGCAGGATGGACGGCGGTCAGAAACGATGCGCCAGAGCAGGGGATCTCCCGGTCGATCCGGCTTGGGATCCAAAGCATTTCAGACAAGATCAGAAAAGGCGATGCAGTCTGCTTTTTTGTCTGCGATCAGCCATTTCTGAAGGTGGAGACGATCGTTTCTTTTCTGAACGGATATGTAACGAGCGGAAAAGGGATCGGATGTCTGACTTACAAAGAACAATGGGGGAATCCCGTTGTGTTTTCAGAGCTTTATTTGAAGGAGCTGCTCTCACTGTCCGGGGATGTCGGAGGGAAAAAGGTGATGAAGCAGCATTTGCAGGATACCTTTTTCGGAGAAGCGGCATCCGGGCAGGAACTGGAAGATATGGACTATGCACCGGGAAGCAAGAAGTGTGGGCAGACCGGTGTGTGGAAGCTCAGGCAGGGGGATCCTGTTTTTTTTGACAGCCTTTGTGAGGCGGTTGGGATCCTGCCTGGCAGAGAGAAGATCATTTCCGTAGTCGGGGCAGGAGGCAAGACGACGACCTGCTATCGTCTGGCAAAGGAACTGGCATCGCTTGGGCAGAAGGTCCTTGTCACAACGACAACACACATGTGGAAGCCTGCGGAGGACTTCGTAGAGTGGAAGGAAGCGGGCGGGCATGGCTCTGTATCTGAGTTTTTAGGCAATCTTGCAGAGCAGCTGGAGCAGAAGAAGATCCTAACAGTGGGGATTTCCTGCGGAAATGGAAAAATCTGCGGCATTCCTTCAGAAGAGTATGGAGCCGTATGCGGTCTGGCAGACGTCCTGATCGTCGAGGCAGACGGGGCAAAAGGGAAGGATATCAAAATTCCTGCCGCGCATGAGCCGGTGATCTTTCCGGGGACAGATCTTGTGATCGGAGTACTTGGCTATCCGGCAGTTGGACGATCCATCGAGGCAGCAGGCTTTCGACCGGACATGCTGGCAGCATTTCTTGGAAAACAAAAAGAAGAAACAATTGACTGGGACGACCTTCTGCATATTGCAGGAAGCAGAGATGGTCTGCGAAAAGGTGTGGAAGGAAGCTATACAGTTCTGGTCAACCGGGTTCCTGCGGGGAGATTCCTTGACGGAGGATCGGAGGAACTCGTGTTTTGTGAGAATATCGAAACAGTAGCAGAAAAAAACAGAGACAGAAAAGATCAAAAATCAGAGAGTAGGCAGTAGTTTTTAAAGAAAATTTCTAAGGGGGAAGAGCATGATGGAAAAGGAGATACATTCGGAACGACTGCATTATCGAAACATTGTGGAGAGCGATGGGGCAGCGCTGCATGCCATTTTATCGGATCCATCGATCACAGAGCCTGCCGGATATCAGGCGCTGGAATCAGAGGAGGAGTTTCGTGAGTTTTTTCAAAATTTGGCGGAGGATGAGAATGGAACTGCAATCCTTCTGGATCAGAAAGTGATTGGCTATTTTCGTATTTTTCCGGAAAAGATGGAAGAAGAGCCTTACAAAGGGAAAAAGTGTGCAGGAGTCGGATTTGTTCTGGGGAAGGAATACCACAGAAAGGGGTATGGCACAGAACTGCTCCGGTTTTGGACAAAAAAGATCAAGCAGGAGTATGATTATTGCTTTGCAGACGCATTTACAGATAATCCGGCATCCAACGCACTGATCAGAAAATGTGGTTACACCTATGTGGAAGACTATACCATGTATTTTGAAAAATTGGGGAGGACGATGACCTGTCATAGTTATGTGATATAGGCGGAAGTTCTCGTGAAAAAAAGAGAATGGAAAAAGAACACGAAAGTATTTTAGATAGAGCAAAGACAGATGGAAAATAGATAGAAAATGAGGAGGAGTTCAGATGAAAATAAGAGTTGCTGTAATTACAGCCAGTACGACCGGATATGCAGGGAAGCGGGAAGATATCAGCGGGGCAAAGATCTGTGAGATCGTAGAAAAAGCCGGGATGGAAGTCACATTTAAAAAGATCCTTCCGGATGACAGAGAGACGCTTGCGAAAGTGATGGCGGTGATCGCAGACAGTCAGATGGCGGATCTGGTACTGACAACCGGCGGAACCGGATTTTCCAAAACAGACTGTACACCGGAGGCGACCACCGATATTTGTGAGCGGCTTGTTCCGGGGATTCCGGAGGCGATGCGTGCGGCGAGTATGAAATATACAAAACGTGCAATGCTTTCCCGCGCGGCGGCAGGGATCCGGAAGGAGACGCTGATCATCAATCTGCCGGGAAGTCCGAAGGCAGTGGAGGAAAGTCTTGCGGAGATTCTGGAGGAAGTGATCCATGGTGTGGAGATTCTGACCGGACAGACTGCGGAGTGTGCGAGAAAATGAGAAAGTTCACAGCAGGAGAGCGTCCGCTCCGGGTATTGATCAAAGGAGCCGGAGATCTGGCAAGTGGGATTGCGGTTCGTTTGTATCACAGTGGATTCCAGGTGATCATGACAGAGACCGGTGAGCCAACGACCATTCGCAGATATGTGGCATTTTCCAGAGCAATCTATGAGTCTGAGGCAGAGGTCGAAGGAATTTCTGCAAAGTGTGTATCAACGAGGGAAGAGATGGAACATTGTCTGGAGCAGCGGGAAATCCCGATCATCGCAGATCCGGCATGTGTGCATATGGACTGGTATCAGCCGGATATAGAAGTAGATGCGATTCTTGCAAAGAGAAATCTTGGAACAAAGCTGGAAGATGCTCCAATCGTTGTCGGAGTCGGCCCCGGATTTACAGCCGGGGGAGACTGTCATTTTGTCGTGGAAACAAAACGGGGACATGAGCTCGGAAGAGTGATCACAGAAGGAACGGCAATTCCAAATACCGGAGTGCCGGGGGTGATCGCAGGGTATGCAAAGGAGCGGTTAATCTGTGCTTCCGGGAGAGGAAGATTTGAACCGAAGGCAGAGATTGGCGATTGTGTGGAGAAAGGACAGCTTGTGGCAATGTGCGGGATCCATCCGGTCTATGCGCAGATGGATGGGATGATCCGGGGGATGCTCCCGGAAGGCATTGTTGTGTCAGAGGGAATGAAATGCGGGGATATTGATGCGCGCAAGGAGCGTTCTTATTGTTTTACCGTGTCTGACAAAGCAAGAGCAGTCGGAGGGGGCGTCCTTGAGGCAATTTTGCGTGGAATACAGAAGTCAGGAGAAGACAGATGAGGTATTTTCCGATTTTTATGGATCTAGAAGGAAAGCAGATCCTTGTGGTCGGCGCGGGGAAAATCGCGCTTCGAAGGGTGCAGACATTGTTACAGTTTGGCGCACGGATCAAAGTCATTACGAAAGAACTCCCAAAAGAACAGCAGGAGGCATTTGCGCTGCTTGTATCGGAGGGGAAAATAGAATTGGAAGAGAGAATATTTGAAGAAAAGGATCTGACAGAAGAACTTTTTTTCGTGTTGGCGGCAACGAATGTAAAGCAGCTAAACCATGAGATCTGCATGCTGTGCCGTGAGCGAAAGATTCTGGCAAATACTGCAACGGACAGAACAGACTGTGATTTTTATTTCCCGGCAGTGGCAGTTCAGGAGGAACTTGTCGTAGGAATTACTGGAGATGGAAGCAATCACAGGAAGGTTGCAGAGACGGCAGCGCGGATAAGAAACATTTTGGAGATGGAACATGAAGAGAAAAATCAGAGTAGGCAGCAGGGAGAGTAAGCTGGCAGTGGTACAGTCAGAGATGATCATGCAGGAACTAAAAAGGATGCATCCGGAACTGGAGATAGAATTGGTGACGATGAAAACGACCGGAGATAAGATTCTTGACAGAAGTCTGGATCAGATTGGAGGAAAAGGACTTTTTGTAAAAGAACTGGACCGCGCACTTCTGGATGGAGAAATTGATCTGGCGGTACACTGTCTGAAGGATATGCCGATGGAAACACCGAAAGAACTTCCGATCCTTGCATATTCCAGAAGGGAAGATCCAAGAGATGTGCTCGTGCCTGCAAAAGGAAAAGAAAACTGGGATGGTCAGGGTGTGATTGGGTGCTCCAGCTTCCGGAGAAGGATCCAGCTTGAGAAGTTGTATCCGGACGCGGAAGTTAAGGGGATCCGGGGCAATATCCAGACAAGACTTCAGAAGCTGGACAGTGGACAGTATGATGTGCTTGTGCTTGCGGCAGCAGGGTTAAAGCGGCTTGGACTCGAGGAGAGGATCACACGGTATTTTTCCCCGGAAGAGATTCTTCCGGCGGCGGGGCAGGGGGTTCTTGTCGTGCAGGGAAGAGAAGAGATGCGGGAACTTGTGAGAGGGCTTCAGCCGGAGAATATCGAAGTGATCGCTGAGAATGAGCGGGCATTTGTGAGAAGGCTGGACGGCGGATGTAGCTCCCCGGTGGCGGCATATGGAAGGATCGAGCAGGGAGAGTTGGTACTGACCGGTTTATACTATGAAGAAGAGACAAAAAATTATGTAATCGCGACGAAGCGGGCAGAGGTCCGGGCGTCAGCACAGTTAGGATGGGAGCTTGCGGATGAATTACGAACAAAACACTAAGAAGCAGGGAAAAGTATGGCTGGTCGGAGCAGGACCATCGGATCAGGAGCTTCTGACCGTCAAGGGGAAACGCCTGCTTTCGGAGGCGGATGTCATTGTCTATGACAGACTTGCGGGGCAGGGGGTGCTCACTTACGGAGCGGAACATGCGAAATATATTGATGTGGGAAAACACTCCGGCAATCACCGGGTAAAACAAAGCGAGATCAACCAGATTCTCGTAAAAGAAGCGATGGAAGGGAAAAAGGTTGTCCGGTTAAAGGGCGGCGATCCGTTTGTGTTCGGGCGCGGCGCTGAGGAAGCAGAAGAATTGCGGAAAGCGGGAATCCTGTTTGAGATTGTTCCGGGTGTGACATCGGCCGTGTCTGTTCCTGCATATCAGGGGATTCCGGTCACACACCGGGATGCCGCCTCTTCCCTGCATATTATTACGGCGCATAAAAAGGAAGGACATGAACCGGACGAGATTCCGTTCCGGGAACTGGCAGGTGTAAAAGGGACACTGGTATTTCTGATGGGAGTCTCGACATTGCCGTTTCTCTGTGAAAATCTGATCCGGGAGGGGATGGATCCGCAGACACCTGCGGCAGTTCTGGAGCGGGGAACGACAGCAAGACAGAGGAAAATTACCGGAACGCTGGAAACGTTACCGGACCTTGCAAGGGAAGCGAAGATCCAGCCGCCGGCGATCATTGTCGTAGGGAAGGTCTGTGATTGCAGGGAACTGGAATGGTATGAGAAACGACCGCTGGCAGGCATGAAGATCATGGTGACAAGACCGAAGGAGCAGAGCAGCCGCCTGGCAGGGATGCTGCGGGAAGAAGGAGCAGAGGTGCTGGAAGCGCCTGCAATCCGCATCGTGCCGGAGGTGGAGAGCGAAAGACTTTGTCAGGCGCTTTCCCAGATTCGGAAATACCAGTGGATCGTCTTTACAAGTCCGACCGGTGTGGAAGTATTCTGGAACGCATTGCGGCATTATCGTGTCGATGTCAGAAGTCTTTCGCACCTTCGGATCGCAGTGATCGGAAGCGGGACGGCGCGCGCGCTGGAAGCACATGGAATGTATGCGGATCTGATGCCGGAGATTTATGATGGAGAACATCTCGGGGCGGCGCTCGGAGAAGTCCTTTTGGATGAACATGTTTTGATTCCGCGGGCGAAGACCGGGAATCCGGAATTGATCCGTGAGATCAGAAAGCGAAGTGCGGCAGTGATTGAGGATCTGCCGATCTACGATACGCATTATGAGGCATATGCATTTATTGATTACCGGGAAGAATTTGAGCATGGGAAGACGGATTATGTGATGTTTACAAGTGCATCAACAGTAAGAGGGTTTGTGCAGGCGGCAGAAGGACTTGATTTTTCTAAAGTGCAGGCGCTCTGTATCGGAAAACAGACAAAGGCAGAGGCAGACCGCTATGGCATGCATACGTTTCAGGCAGAGGAGCCGACACTGGAGGCAATGGTAGCGCTCGCAAAAGAAAGGAAGATGACATGGTAAAGATTACTTATATTTCCCACAGTTGCTTTGCGGTGGAACTGGAACAAAGCGTACTTGTATTTGATTATTATCAGGGGGCGCTTCCGCTATGGGATCCGAAAAAGACGATCTATGTGTTTGTAAGCCACAGACATTATGATCATTTCTGCAAGGAGATCTTTGAATGGAAAGAACAGTATCCGAAGATCCAATATATTTTATCCGACGATATTTCGAAAGAGGCATATGAAGCATGCGGAGTTTGTGAACATAGTCTGACAAGGATCCCGCCGGATCGGACAGAGACGATCGGAGACTGTGTGATAGAAACATTTTGTTCCACGGATGAAGGAGTCGCATTTCTTGTGACATGCGAAGGGAAGCTTTTCTATCACGCGGGAGACCTGAACTGGTGGCATTGGGAGGAAGAATCGGAATCGTACAATGAAACGATGAAAGAGAACTATCAGTCAGAGATCAGAAAACTGAAAGAAGCGCTGGCAGGGCGGACGATCGATGTCGCATTTCTTGTACTGGATCCAAGGCAGGAGGGGGCATATGCCCTTGGGATCGAGTACTTTCTGTCTGAGATTGAGGTGCGCTTTGCGGTTCCTATGCATCTGTGGGATGATTATGCACTGGCGAAGTGGTATGTGGAAACTTATGGACAGACACATGAGAAAGTAAAATTCTGGTGTGTCAGCGGCGAAGGGGAAGCGGCATGGAGCAGGATATAGTATTGTTTTTGATCATGCTTGCACTGATCACAGTATTTTTGTATCAGCTTGCGGCAAATGCAAAGAGAAGAGAGCAATCTTTAAAGAAGACATGGAAAAAAGCGTGGGGAACAGCCTCGGAGAAAGAATATGATCATACAAAGTATGAATCTATTTCCCATTATTTTCAGCAGCAGCTGCGAAAAGGAAAGATCACAGAGCCGTATGTGGATGATATTACATGGAATGATCTGGATCTGGATGCGGTCTATCAGGCAATGGATCACACGACTTCCTCGGTGGGAGCAGAGTATCTGTATTATCTTCTGCGCACCCCGGCATTTTCTGAGGAAAAGTTGAGGGAGCGGGATCGTCTGATGGAATTTTTTGAAACCCGGGAAACCGAGAGACTTCGCCTGCAATATTTGTTCTACGAGATCGGGGGAATGCCGAAATATTCTGTGAGCGACTACATGGACCGGCTGGAGGATATCAGGCGTGAAAAAAACAGCAGACATTATCTGGCGATCGCCGCAATCTTTGCCGGAGCGGGAGCGCTGCTTGTCGCTCCGGAAGTCGGGATACTTCTGCTCGTAGCGGCAGCAGTCTGGAATATTAAGAGTTATTTTGCAAGAAAGAGTGAGATTGAACCATATATTGCTACCTTTTCGTACCTGATCCGGATCCTTCGGGCGGCGGAGACGCTGGGAAAGGAAAAAATGCCGGAGATCCAGTCTTACCTTGACAGACTGCGCAGGATCCGGGAGGAAATGAAAGGATTCCTGAAGTATTCCCATGTGCTTGTGGCGGGAAGAGGTGCGACCGGATCTCTTGCTGATGCGCTGCTGGATTATATCCGGATGTTATTTCACATTGACTTGATCAAATTTAATTCCATGCTGGAGACGGTGGCAGAAAACCGGGAGAAGATCGAAGAGGTGATTGAGATCATCGGATATCTGGACAGTATGATCAGTGCGGCATCGTTCCGTGCGTTTCTTCCTTATTATGGGAAGCCAGACTTTACAGAAGGAAAGAAAGAAGAACTCGTTCTGGAAAATGTATACCATCCACTGCTGGCAGATCCGGTGGCAAACTCTGTCACAGTGCGTGGAGGGATCCTTCTGACCGGATCCAACGCATCCGGAAAGTCTACCTTCTTAAAGACCGTGGCAATCAATGCAGTGCTGGCTCAGACGATATTTACCTGCCCGGCGACTACCTGTCAGGCGCCGTTTTTCCAGATTTATTCCTCGATGGCGCTGCGCGATAATCTGCAGGGAAACGAAAGTTACTATATTGTGGAGATCAAATCGTTGAAAAGGATTTTAAATCATATAGAAGAGGAAGTTCCGATGCTATGCTTCGTGGACGAGGTGCTGCGCGGAACAAACACTGTCGAGCGGATTGCGGCTTCCGCACAGATTCTGCGAAGCCTTGCAAGAGAAGGAGTGATCTGTTTTGCGGCGACACACGATATTGAGCTGACGCATCTGCTGGAAGACTGTTATGAGAACTATCATTTCCAGGAGACGATCATGGACAATGATATTTTATTTGATTATTGTCTGCAGAAAGGAAGAGCCGTGTCGCGCAATGCGATCAAGCTTCTGCGGCTTATTGGATATGAGGAGCAGATTACCGATGAGGCAGAGAAAATGGCAGAAGAATTTTTAAAGACGGGAAACTGGATCAGAGAGGAGGAGATAAGATGCATGTAAAGATTTATACAGACGGTGCGGCAAGAGGAAACCCGGATGGACCGGGAGGATACGGAACCGTTCTGGAGTACATTGATACAAAAGGACAGCTGCACACGCGCGAGTTATCCGGCGGCTACAGGAGGACAACGAACAACCGGATGGAACTGATGGCAGTGATCAAAGGGCTGGAAGCGCTGAACCGTCCATGCAGTGTCGAACTGTATTCGGATTCCAAATATGTGGTGGATGCGTTTAATCAGCACTGGATCGACGGGTGGATCAAGAAAGGCTGGAAGCGTGGAAAGAACGAGCCGGTCAAAAATGTGGATCTCTGGAAACGGCTTCTGAAGGCAAAAGAACAGCATCAAGTCACGTTTATCTGGGTGAAGGGACATGACGGACATCCGCAGAATGAGAGATGTGACACACTGGCAACGACTGCGGCAGATGGCACAGATCTGATGACAGATGAAGGTATTGGATAAAAGATGATTTAGAAAAAGGTTCCCTTGTCGGGCTCTCAGGAGTCAGAGCAAGGGAATCTTTTTATTGTCTTATTTTGTTTTTATAGTTTCATCTGGCTTTACCGGAACAAACCGGGATTCAAATTCGGAAACCGGCATCGGAGCTCCAAACAGATAGCCCTGCGCAAACGGACAATCCATAGAGGCAAGAAGCGCCGCCTGCTCTTCTGTCTCAATCCCTTCTGCGATGACTTCTACCGGGAACTCCCGGCACATCTGGATCACATGTCTGACGATCGTCTGGTTTGTTTCTCTGGAAAACAGAGTCTGGATCAGGCTGCGGTCAAGTTTCAGCACATCGAAATCCATATAAGTCAGGATCGACAGATTTGTATACTTTGTGCCAAAATCATCGAGTGCGATCGTAAAGCCGGCCTGGCGGAGCTGGTGGCTCAGCCGGAGTAAGGATTCCCGGTCTTTTTCTTCGAGTGTCTCGGTGATCTCGATCTGGATCAGGGAGGGGTCGATCTCATAAGCATGGATCAGTTCCAGGAGTGAGGATAAAATATCTTCTTCCATCAGGGTGATCCGGGAAAAGTTGATGGAAACCGGAAAGATGAAACGTCCTTCCTGCTGCCAGCGTCTGAGAAGACGGCACACCTGCTCGAGGACGAACAAGTCGATGTAACGGATCAGATGTTCTTTTTCCAGCTGTGGGATAAAGAAATCCGGCGGCAGCATCCCGCGCTCTTCGTGCCGGTAGCGGATCAGTGCTTCTGCCCCGATGGTTTCCCGGGAGAGCAGGTCGACTTTTGGCTGCAGATAGATCATGAACCGCTCTTCTTTTAAATCGTGCAGTGTCTGTTGCAGCATGAGCGGACGGTGCCGTTTCGTAAAATAAGGAGTTTCCATATAATATTTCTGTTTTTCTTCCATCATAGAATCCTCTGCGTGAGATTTCAGAGATAGAAAATCGATCTCTTTCTGCATCCACTGGTAGCCGAAGGAGATTCCATCATGTTTCAGAATTGCCGGATCTGCTTTCAAAAGTGCGATCTGGTCGTAAAAATCCTTGCTCGCCGTATTTTCGCAGATGATGCAGAATTCATTTCCGCCAAGCCGGAACAGATAGGCGTCAGGGAAATATTCCCGGAAAATGCGGGCGGTATCAAGCAGTATCTGGTTGCCAAATTCATATCCCATCGCGCTGTTGATCTGCTTGAATCCGTTGATGTCGGCAAGCAGAAGCCCCAGGGAAGAAAGTTCCTTGAAATGCTGTTTCTCGATATAGGAGGAGAAACTGGCAAGGTTATAAAGTCCGGTGAGCGTATCGTGCCAGAAGCTGTAGTCGAGTTCCTTCTCGGAGTCTATCCTGTGCAGATGGCTTGTAAGAAGGTGGCATACCAGACGCAGAAAATATAGTTCACTGTGGCTGGTGTGCGGGTTGGACAGAATCAGGCAGGCATTTTCTGGATGCTTTGCGGAAAAGGAAAATCCAAGTATTTCCCGGATCAGATAATGTTCCAGAAGCAGGGCTTCCTTCGGGTAGCTTGGACGGAGCATTTCTGTATCCGGAATGTGGATGATATCATTTGTATAAAATAAATCCTGGATAAACGCATATTTTTCAATCTGTGTCAGCTGGGAAAATGCACATTGCGAGATTGAATTTTCATCATGCCAGAGACATTTAAACTGGTAAGCGTTCCCCTCACGGGAAGGATAGATCAGGCAGACATGATCTGCATGATAAAATTCGCCGAGCGCCTGCGCGGTTTCGTATAGAATCTCCCTTGTGCTATTTAGAGATTCTAACAGAGAGGCATAATTGGCAAGCGCCAGAGAGAACCGCTGCTGCATTCCGTTTGATTTGAAATCTGTAATGTCGATCGCGATTTCCATCCGCACTTTCCGCTGGTTCCACATGATAAATTTGTCCTTGAGCAGATAATCGCGGTTCAGAAGACGGTGGTGGTGCTCCCAGATCACAGGTTCCTGATCTAAAAGATGGTTCGTGCAGAACGGACACGGCTCATGTTCTCCCTGAAGGACTTCATAACATTTTTTCCCGATATAATCGTCATCGGATATCCCGAAAATGTCGCGGATCTGCGGGGAGATATAGAGCAGTTCATAAGTTGCAGGATCACTCAGATACATGACATCTTCCAGGTTTTCCATCAAGGCATGAAAAATTTCCTCCGACCACGGAAGGTCCTCCGGTTTTGTGTCAATCCCATTTTTAGGAAGACCATTCTGGTCAGGCAGATGCATGATTGAGGCGTAGAAAGTATAACAGTTGCGCCCGTGTGCTTTTGAGTGATAGAGAGCGATGTCCGCTTTTTCGTAGAGAGACGCAAAGTCAAATCCATAGTTGGATGTAAGGCAGATCCCCATACTGCAGGTGAGAAAGCTGTGGGACGGAATTGCAATATGCCGCAGCTTTTCCAGTTTCTGTATGAGAAATTCTTTGGATGGGATATTTTTGATAAATGCGATGAATTCATCCCCTCCGATCCGTCCGATGATATCGTCTGAGCGAAAGTGCTGGCGGATTCGTCTGGCAGTCTCCTTTAGTACTTTATCTCCGTATGAGTGGCCGTGCAGATCGTTGATCCTTTTAAAATGGTCGAGATCGATGATGATAAATGCATGGCAGGCATCCGGATCGCTGGACTCCAGATGACTGCGGATCAAAGCTTCGGCAGCGCCTTTGTTGTACAATTCGGTCAGTGGATCCAGGCGGGAGGCATTTTCAAGGATCAGCCGTTCTCGCTTTGCGGCATCGATATCGTGCAGATAGAGCAGACAGCGGATGTCCCCGGAGACCGGATCCTTCATCATATGTGCAGTTGCCTCGACCCAGTATGTTTTTCCAAAACTGGTCAGGTGGCGGTATTCTAATTTGCATTCCTGGATACCGTCTGCATAGCTGGCGAGAAGTTTTTCCCGGGAAAAGGTTTCCAGAAACTTCGGGTAATCTTCTCTGTGGATATTTTTGATTCCCTCCACCCGGAGATACTGGTCGTAGGAGTGGCAGAGATGTTCCATCAGCTCCCGCGCATTGATCTCAGAGAGGGTATCCATAATATCTTCCGACAGGTTGATCTCCGCGTAGAACAGTGTGTCGGCAAGCAGGGCGCGCCGATAAGTTTCTTCTTTCAGATAAGCGTATTCGATCTCTTTGTGTTGTGTGATATTTTCAACAACACCGATGGCGCGGACCGGTTTATGCTGCTCGTTAAAAATCGCTGTCATCGTGATCGTGTTCCAGTAATATTTTCCGTCTGCCGCCAGGATCTCCACGGTGCAGCTGCTGTGGGGGATTCCCTGCTGGATCTCCCGGTACATGCAAAGGAAGGCGGAGGCGTGTTTCTTCGGGATGATCCCGGCGCGCACAAAGCTTTCCGGGACATCGCCCATAGTCTCGGGCAGACCGTAAAGATGCATGGTCTCGCGGGAGTGTGTGACTTCTTTGTCCGGGATATTATAGTCAAATATGACATTGCGCGTCTGCGTCACAGCAATCCGGAAGCGTTCTTCATTCATCTGTAGCTCCTGCTCGGATAGACGGCGCTTTGTGATATCGATCACAACACAGCTTAGTGCGGGAGCGCCGCTCTGTGAACTGCTGAAAGTACCTTTTGTCAGAAGATAGCGGATGGATCCATCTTTGTGGAAAATCCGCTGCTCAAATTCAAAGCGGGTTTTCTGATTGCGGTAAGTGTGCTCGATGATCTCCATAATGGATGTCGCATCCTCCGGGTGGATCGTGGCGATCAGCTTATTTCCAAGCTGTGTCTGCATCTCCATGGCGGTGTATCCATATAGTTCGTAGAAGCTGTCATTTCCGTAAAGCAGCGTGAAATCTTCATCCATCAGTATTTTACAGACACCTCCGGGAATATTCTGGGTAAGTTCGCTGAGTTCCTGCTGAAGCTGGATCATATCGGTGATATCCAGACAGATGCTTGCCACAAAATCGGAACCGTTGTAAGAGATCACTTTCCCCTGGTCAATGACCCAGAGAAAGGATCCGTCTTTTTTCAGCATCCGGTATTCAATCTCGTATGTATGGTCTTCGGCAAGAGCTGTAAGAACAGCTTCGGTCGTGCCTTTCTGGTCATCCGGGTGGATGCCGTTGATCAGCTTCCCATCAATGAAAGAACAGTATTCTTCGCTGTTCTCAAATCCAAGAAGATGTAACAGTGGGTCGCTGATGAAATAAAAAGGGAACCCTTCTCCGATATAGCCGCAGACAAGTCCGCCGGAAACTGAGTGGATTAGAAACTCAAACAGATCCCGGTGGAGCGGATCGGAGAGGGCAGAAAAATGATTGTCTGTCATAGGTGTTGCCCTTCCTTTATCTATTGTAATCGATTGTAATGTTTTCATTGGAGAGAAGTTCCGGCAGGCAGATTCTCTCCGTTTATTCTGTCGTTCGCTGAAATGTCTGTGGATATCATATCATATTGCAGGCGGCGGGGCAATGATAGAAAACCGGGGCAGGGAGAAAAGGAATATCAGAGGCAGGCTGCGGTGAACGCACCGAACAGATCGCGCATGACCGGCGAGGTGCGGTACATACATTCCGGATGCCACTGGATGCCGAGGGCAAATGGATGGGAGGAAAGTTCGATCGCCTCAACGATGCCGTCAGAGGTATGTGCAGCCGGAACGATTCCTTTGCCGAGGGTATCGACAGCCTGGTGATGGAAGCTGTTTGTGTAGAGGGAAGGACCTGTGATGGTCGAGAGAATACTTCCTTTTGTGACGAATACTTTGTGGCTGATCTCATTTCTGGAGACAGAAGTCTGCATATGGTTGATCGGCGCGTGAAGCGTGGTGTCGATATCCTGAAGGATCGTTCCTCCGCAGGCGACGTTGAATACCTGCATTCCCCGGCAGATAGCAAGAAGCGGCTTTTTTGTTTTTAAAATCGCGCGCAGCAGACGAAGCTGGAAAATGTCCAGCGTGATATTGGTTGCTCCAAGCCCCTTTGCGGGTTCCCGCCCGAAAAGGAGCGGAGTGATATCGTTGCCGCCGCAGAAGAGAAACCCGTCACAGAGGGAGCAGTAAGCCCGGAGTGCATCGTCAGACCGGACAAGCGGGAGCAGAAGCGGAACTCCTTTTGCATATTTGACAGACTGAATGTAGGCGTTGGTCACAAACTGGCGGTCATCGATCATACCGCAGATAATAATTCCGATTACTGGTTTCATAGTACACATCCTTATGTTTTTTATTATAGGATAGGTAAATATTGTCAGGGATATTCAGAAAATCAGAAAAAAGTGAAATTTTTGTTGCATTAATGCTTTAAAGTGTGATAGCATAGGGGAGAATATCGGAAATCTGTCCGGGATATCGCTGTGGACGGATTTTCAGGGAAAAGGAGTTACTTATGGAAAAAAGAGAAAAATTTACGAGCAGAGTGGGGTTTGTCATGGCGTGCATCGGTTCGGCGATCGGACTTGGAAATATATGGATGTTCCCGTACCGGCTTGGCGCTTATGGCGGGGCAGCCTTCCTGATCCCATATTTTCTGTTTGTCCTGATCCTCGGGACAACGGGACTGATCACAGAATTTGCATTTGGACGTGCCTTTGGGGGCGGCTCGATGACCGGGATCTCAGAAGTGTTCCGCGCCAGAAAATGGAAGGGCGGAAAGATTGCGGGGATGCTTCCTGCGATCGGTCTTCTTGGTATTTTTATGTTTTATAATGTTGTGGTCGGGTGGATTTTAAAATACCTTGTGATGAGCGGGACCGGCGAACTTGCGAAAGTGGACAAGAACACTTATTTTACAGAGTTTGCGGGATCTTCCGCCTCGATCCCGTGGGATGCGGTCGCGATCTTTCTCACTGTGCTGGTCATTTGTGCGGGAGTGGTAAAAGGGATCGAGCGGATCAGTAAGATCATTATGCCGGCGCTGTTTTTAATCTTTCTTGTGCTGATCTTTCAGTCATTGTCGCTTCCGGGGGCGATGGAAGGGGTGAAGTTTCTGCTTCAGCCGAAGTGGGAATATCTTCTGAAGGCAGATACATGGGTGATGGCGCTTGGACAGGCGTTTTTTACTGTTTCGATCAATGGATGCGGGATGGTAGTGTATGGAAGTTATCTGAAGAAAGAATATGATATCCCGCGTCTGGCGGTCAGCACAGCGGTGTTAGACACGCTGGCAGCAGTGCTTGCATCCTTTGTGATCATGCCGGCAGTATTTGCATTTGGTCTGGATGCCAAATCCGGTCCTCCGCTATTATTTATGACGATGCCGGTGATTTTTGAAAAAATGCCGGGTGGAGCGATCCTCGCAGTGATTTTCTTTATCAGTCTGCTCTGTGCGGCGATTTCCTCTTCGATCAATATGCTTGAAGGGGTTGTGGAAGCGATCATTTCCCACTCGAAGCTTACGAGAAAGAAGGCGGTGATCCTTGTCGGGGTCGTTACATTTGTGCTTTCGATCCCTCTGAATTTAAGCATGACGACGTTTGACAATTTTACAAATCTGGTTACCGTTGTGATCTCGCCGCTGATGGCGCTGCTTGTGCTGATCGTCTTTTACTATCTGCATGATGGGAAAGAGGCGCTGGAAGCGATCAATGAAGGCGCAGGGAAGCCGCTGGGCGGAAAATTTCTTGCATTTGCCAAATATGTATTTGTGATCGTGACGATTCTTGTTGTGATCCTCGGGGTTGCATACGGAGGAATCGGATAGAAATAAGATTCGAAGCAGGATGAAAAGAAACAGTATTGAAAAGAAGAACGTTGTGAAAACAGCAGGAAAGGGGCAGCCGGGTGGCTGTCCCTTTTTCAGGAGTTTACTTTATTGTTCTGCCTCTGCAAGTTTCATTGCACGCACTTTTAACGGAAGTCCGAATAAATTGATGAATCCTTCTGCATCGTGGTGGTCGTAAAGTTCCCCGGTTGTGAAGCTGGCAAGAGATTCACTGTACAGAGAGTATGGGGAGGTTGTTCCGGCTTTGATGATATTTCCTTTGTAGAGCTTGAATTTCACTTCGCCGGTCACATACGCTTGTGTAGATTCGATAAATGCCTGCACAGCTTCGCGGAGTGGTGTAAACCATTTTCCTTCATATACGATCTGGGAAAGTTTATTTCCCATTTCTTTTTTCACTTCATAGGTTGCGCGGTCAAGCACTAATTCTTCCAGCTGCTGGTGTGCCTCCATCAGGATCGTTCCTCCCGGAGTTTCATAGACGCCGCGCGATTTCATTCCGACTACACGGTTTTCAACGATGTCGATGATACCGATCCCATGTTTTCCGCCAAGTGTATTTAATTCTGTGATGATCTCAGAAACTTTCATCGGCTGCCCGTTCAGGCTGACCGGAACCCCTTTTTCAAAAGTCATTGTCACGTACTCGCCTTCGTCCGGTGCGTGTTCCGGGGTTACGCCAAGTACGAGAAGATGTTCATAGTCTGGTTCCTGCGCCGGATCTTCCAGTTCCAGACCTTCATGGCTGATGTGCCATAAGTTCCGGTCGCGGCTGTAGCTCTGGCTGGCGTCAAATGGAAGGTCGATCCCGTGCTGATGACAGTATGCAATTTCTTCTTCACGGGAATTTAATGTCCAAAGATCTGTCATTCTCCATGGAGCGATGATTTTCAGATCCGGTGCAAGTGCTTTGATGCCAAGCTCAAAACGGATCTGGTCGTTTCCTTTTCCGGTCGCACCGTGGCAGATGGCGGAAGCATTTTCTTTTCTTGCGATCTCTACCAGTTTTTTTGCAATTCCCGGGCGTGCCATGGCAGTGCCGAGCAGATATTTGTTCTCATAGACTGCATTTGCCTGCACGCAAGGAACAATATAGTCATCACAGAACTCGTCGATGATATTTTCAATATATAATTTGGAAGCTCCTGATAATTTGGCGCGTTCTTCCAGTCCATCCAGTTCTTCTGCCTGCCCGCAGTCGATGCAGCAGCAGATAACTTCGTAATCAAAATTTTCTTTGAGCCATGGAATGATGGCTGTTGTGTCCAGTCCGCCGGAATATGCTAAAATCACTTTTTCTTTCATGTTAAAATCCTCCTCTGTATGGTTCGTTTGAAATCTGATGGTATTAATATACAACAAAATGAATAAATATGCAATAGGAAACTTGAAAAAATTAAAAAAAGAAAAACAGAATGCGAGCCGGAAACAAATGTGCGCAGATGAAAAATAGATATGTTTTTTATTAGAAGAAAGGGAAGAAAACAGCAGTGAGAAAACGAAAAGATCAGAAAATATATGGAAATTACTTATAATAAAGAGAGATTTATCTCTGATCAGACTGAGAAAAGTAAAATAAGATCCATTGCTGGCAGGCGAATGTGAGAAGAAAAAAGAAATGGAAAACAGAAATAGAAAGGAGAAACATCGGCGGAAAATAAAATTGTATCAAATAAAATACAAGGAAAAGTATTGCATAATATTTGGAATGGATGTATAATCATGCAAAATCAAGCAATCAAAAAAGCGATAGAAGAGAAAGGGTGTTACAGATGATTCGAGCAGGGATAATTGGTGCAACTGGATATGCAGGAGGAGAGCTGGTCAGACTTCTGACGGGACATAAGGAAGCGAAAGTCGTCTGGTTTGGCTCCCGGAATTATCAGGATGTTCCTTATACAAATGTGTATCAGAATCTGTTCCAGATTATAGACGGCAGCTGCGGGGAGAAGGAAATGGAGGCGCTTGCAGAGGAGACCGATGTGATCTTTACCGCCACGTCGCAGGGATTCTGTGCCGGTGCGGTCAGTGAAGCAGTGCTGAAGAAGACGAAGGTCATCGATCTGAGTGCAGATTTCCGTCTCAAAGAGGTGGAAACGTATGAGAAATGGTATCAAATAGAGCAAAAGAGCCCGGAACTTTTGAAAGAAGCGGTCTATGGGCTTTGTGAGTGGAACCGGGAAAAGATCGCATCCGCAAGGCTGATCGCCAACCCGGGCTGTTATCCGACCTGTTCGCTGATGGAGATCCTACCATTGATAAAAAACGGTCTGATCGATCCGGATACGCTGATCATCGATGCAAAATCGGGGACGTCCGGCGCTGGCAGAACAGAGAAGATCGACAATCTGTACTGTGAGGTCAATGAGAATATGAAAGCGTACGGTGTGACGACACACCGCCATACGCCTGAGATCGAAGAACAGATCTCGCTTGTGGCAGAGAAAAAGGTGTGCGTCAATTTCACACCACACCTTGTTCCGATGAACAGAGGGATCCTGGTCACTGCATACGCATCGCTTATGCCTCATGTGACAGAACAGAATGTGAGGGAGACATACGACAGCTGTTACGGCAAGGAGAAATTTGTCCGTGTTTTGAGGTCCGGTGTCTGTCCGCAGACAAAATGGGTGGAAGGAAGCAATTATGTAGATGTGGGATTTCAGATCGATGAGCGGACGAGGCGGATCGTGATCATGGGAGCGATGGACAATCTTGTGAAGGGCGCCGCTGGGCAGGCGGTCCAGAATATGAATCTGATGTTCGGACTGGATGAGACCGAAGGGCTGACGGCAATTCCGATGTTCCCTTAGAAGATCCGGTACGGAGGGAAATGACAATGAGACACAAAGGAGAGACAGAAAGATGATACGCACAATGACGATAAATGATTATGAAGGAGTCTATCAGCTCTGGAAGCAGATCAAAGGATTTGGAATACGGAGCATAGATGACTCCAGGGAAGGGCTGGAGCGGTTCCTGAAGAGAAATCCAACGACCAGTATTGTGGCGGAGGAGGAAGGGAAGATCGTCGGAAGTATTCTGTGCGGACACGATGGAAGAAGAGGCTGTCTCTACCACGTATGCGTGGCGGAAACACACCGGATGAGGGGCATCGGCACACAGATGGTGCAGATGGCGATGGATGCGCTGCGAAAAGAGGAGATCAGTCAGGTGTGCCTGATCGCATTTACAGATAACATGGTCGGCAATCAGTTCTGGGAACAGATCGGATGGAAGAAGCGAAACGATGTAAATTATTATGATCTTTTACTGAATGAAGAAAATAAGACGATATTTAACCGGTGATCAGCAATGATACAGATGGGATCTTAGGCAGAAGAGAGGAAGGGAAGAGAAGATGGAACAGATCAAAGGTGGAATTACAGCAGTTCAGGGATTTGAGGCGGCAGCGGCAGAAGCGCAGATCAAATATGAGGGGCGCACAGATATGGCGCTGATCTACAGCAGTGCCCCGTGCGTGGCAGCAGGGACATTTACGACCAATGTGGTGAAAGCCGCGCCGGTAAAATGGGACCAGAAGATCGTAGCGGAAGGAAATCCGGTACATGCCGTGATCGTCAATTCAGGCATCGCAAATGCGTGTACCGGAGCAGAAGGAATGCAGTATTGTGAGGAGACGGCGCAGACGGCAGCAGAGATTTTCGGAATCCAGAAGGAGGAAGTGTTGGTAGGATCGACCGGGGTGATCGGAAAACAGCTTCCAATGGAGAAGATCAAAGCCGGGATCCAGATGCTTGCCGCGGCAAAAGGAAGCGGGGAAGCCTGCGGAAGCGCGGCGGCGCAGGCGATCCTGACAACGGATACACAGAAAAAAGAAGCGGCTGTGCAGGTGGAGATCGGCGGAAAAACAGTGACGATCGGTGCGATGGCAAAAGGTTCCGGCATGATCCATCCCAATATGTGCACCATGCTTTCGTTTCTCGTGACAGATGCGGTGATCGCAAAAGAAACACTACAGAAAGTATTACGGGAGGATGTGGAGGAGACTTACAATATGATCTCTGTGGATGGAGATACCTCCACAAATGACACGGTTTTGTTTCTGGCAAACGGTCTGGCAAAGAACAGCCCAATCTGCCCGGAGACAGAGGAGTATGAAGCGTTTGCGGCAGCGGTACATTTCGTCAATGAGCAGCTTGCAAAAGCGATCGCGGGAGACGGCGAAGGAGCCACGGCGCTTCTGGAAGTGCAGGTTGTGGGTGCATCTGACAGAGAGCAGGCAAAGAAGATCAGTAAATCCATAGTCTGTTCCAACCTGACGAAGACGGCGGTGGCAGGGCATGACGCAAACTGGGGAAGGATTCTCTGCGCTATGGGATATGCAGGCGTTTCGTTTGACCCGGAGCAGATCGATCTGTTTTTGGAAAGCGAAAAAGGAACGATCCAGATTCTTTCAGACGGCGCGGCGCTTCCGTACAGTGAGGCACAGGCGACCGAGATTTTGTCAGAACCAGCGGTAAAGATCCTTGCAGATCTCAAGATGGGGGATGCGGAGGCGACGGCGTGGGGATGTGACCTGACCCATGGCTATATTGAGATCAATGCAGATTACCGGAGCTAGAAGAGGAAAACGGAAGGGAGATACAGAGAAGATGAGTCAGCAGATGCAGGAATTTTTGAAAAAGGCGGAAGTACTGATCGAGGCGCTTCCCTATATCCAGCGGTTTAACCGGAAGATCATCGTTGTCAAATACGGGGGCAGCGCGATGATCGATGAGGCGCTGAAGCGGAGTGTCATAGAGGATGTGACGCTTTTGAAACTGGTCGGATTTAAGCCGATCATCGTCCACGGCGGAGGAAAGGAGATCAGCCGCTGGATGGAAAAGACCGGAAAACAGCCGACATTTGTCAACGGACTCCGTGTGACAGATGAAGAGACGATGGAAGTTGCCGAGATGGTACTTGGGAAAGTCAATAAAGGTCTTGTCCAGCTTGTGGAATCGCTGGGGGTGCGTGCCATCGGGCTGAGTGGAAAAGACGGGGGACTGCTTCGGGCGGAGAAGAAATTTTCCGACGGAAAAGACATTGGCTTTGTGGGGGATGTCAAGTCGGTGGAAGCGGATGTGCTTTTAGATCTTCTGGAGAAGGATTTTCTTCCGGTCATCTGTCCGATCGGTCTGGGTGAGGATTACCAGACGTACAATATCAATGCAGATGATGCGGCGTGTGCGATCGCGCAGGCAGTGCATGCGGAGAAACTGGCATTTTTATCTGATGTGGAGGGAATCTGCACAGATCCGTCAGATGCTTCTACACTGATCTCAGAATTAACGGTTCGGGAAGGGGAGAAGCTGATCGAAGACGGTATGATCACCGGGGGGATGCTCCCGAAACTGCACAGCTGCATGGAGGCGATCCAGGCGGGCGTGTCGCGAGTACATATTTTAGATGGAAGGATCCCGCACTGCCTGCTGCTTGAGATTTTTACCAATAAGGGGATCGGAACTGCGATTTTTGAGGAAGAAGGGGGCAGATGTGATCATGGATCAGACGATCAGTAAGACAGAAAATGCGATTCTTCATACATATAACCGGTATGAACTTGTGCTCGAAAAGGGGGAGGGCGCTTATCTGTATGATACAGAAGGGAAGTCCTATCTAGATTTTGGATCCGGGATCGGCGTCAGTTCACTTGGATATGGAAATGAGAAATTTCAGTCGGCGCTCAAAGGGCAGATAGACCGGCTGATCCATACATCCAATCTATATTATCATGAGCCGCTTGCACAGGCGGGGGAAAAATTAAAGGATGTCTCGGGGATGGACCGCATCTTTTTTACAAACAGCGGAACTGAGGCAATCGAAGGCGCTTTTAAGGCGGCGAGAAAGTACGCAAAGACAAAAGGAACCGGCCGCTTTGAGATCATCTCGATGGAGCATTCCTTTCACGGACGGAGCATGGGGGCGCTCTCGGTGACTGGAAATGAGAGTTACCGGGAACCGTTTGAACCGCTTGTGGGCGGTGTGAGATTTGCGAAATTCAACGATCTGGAGAGTGTAAAAGCACAGATGACAGACAGAACCTGCGCTGTCCTTTTAGAGCCTGTGCAGGGGGAGGGCGGTGTGTTTGTGGCAGAACAGACCTTTCTTCAGGGACTGCGGAAACTCTGCGATGAGAGAGGGATCCTTCTGATCTTTGATGAGATCCAGTGCGGAATGGGAAGGACTGGAACGATGTTTGCCTGGCAGGGCTATGGTGTGCGGCCGGATATCCTTGTGATGGCAAAGGCGATTGGAAACGGGATCCCGGTCGGCGCATTTGCGATGACAAAAGAGACCGCAGAAGATTCTCTGAAGCCGGGCGATCATGGGACTACTTACGGCGGTAATCCGCTTGCCTGTCAGGCTGTCAGCACGGTGATCGATCTGTTCCGGGAAGAGAAGCTGCCGGAGCATGTACAGAAGCTGACCCCGTATCTGGAAGAAAAATTAGACGGACTGATCCGGCGTCAGAGTCTGCTGACAGCGAGACGGGGGAAAGGATTCATGCAGGGACTTGTGACTGTCTGTCCGGCAGGAAAAGTCGTGGAGGAGGCACAGAAAGAGGGACTGCTGCTTCTGACTGCAGGTGCGCATGTTGTGAGACTTCTTCCTCCGTTGGTCATCACGGAAAAAGAGATCGACGAGATGGAAGAAAAGTTGGAGAGAGCCTTTGCGGCAATAGAAACGTGGTATAAAGTATCGTAAAAGACAGACAGGATCCGGGTGCAGAGACTGACAGACGCTGTTGGACAAAAGAAAAGCAGCGGGATTCCGGAATAAAACTCCGGTCATTGGATACACTGAAAAGAAACGGATGTCATAGGGAAAGGTGACAGACGATTCAGGGAGGGAGTCTGATGACTGGATTTTTTATTGCATTGCTCTCCGGGGCGCTGATGAGCGTCCAGGGAGTGTTTAACACGCAGGTGACAAAGACGACGGGAATGTGGGTGTCAAACGGCTGGGTACAGTTTTCTGCCTTTGTAGTGTGTCTGGCAGCCTGGCTGATCGCAGGAAGAGACAGCGTGATGGCGCTTGGAAAGGTGGAACCGAAATATATGCTGCTAGGCGGTGCGATCGGAGCGGGGATCACCTGGACTGTGATCAAGAGCATGGAGCAGCTGGGACCTGCAAAGGCAGCGCTTCTGATCGTGATCGCACAGCTGATCGTGGCTTATGTCATCGAAGTGCTAGGGCTGTTCGGGGTAGAGAAAGCGCCGCTGGAATGGAGAAAGGTGGGCGGTATGGTTCTTGCTCTGATCGGGGTTGCGATTTTTCAGTGGAAGTAAAGTACTGGTTGTAATTCCGAAGCAAATTCGATACAATATATATGTCTTTGCATATGAGGGGATTTATAGAGTATATCTATAAAGGAGAAAATATGTATAAGAAAAAGAAAAACGAAAAGAGCAATGAATACAATCGAAAGCACAGCAGGATTTTCCGATGGAACGCAGGGCTTTTTGCAGTTTTACTCTGTCTTTCCGGATGCGGAAAAGAATCCCGTCAGGAAATGCAGCAGATGGAAGAAGTGTATGTGGAAGAGGCCAGAAGCGATAAGCCGCAGTCGGAGAAACAGACTGCAGAGTCAGGGCAGAAGGAAAAGGAGCAGCCGGGTACAATCTGGGTGTATGTATCGGGGGCAGTCCGTCAGCCTGGCGTCTATGAACTGCCGGAGGGATCGCGCCTTTTTGAAGCGCTGGAGCGCGCGGGAGGTATGGCGGAGACTGCGGATCCGGATTTTCTGAATCAGGCGGAGGTCCTTTTGGACGGAGTGCAGATCAAGGTTCCGACAAAAGAGGAGGTTGCCTCCGGGATCGCAGAAAAGGAGATGCCGGACCTTCCGGGCGCGGCGGCAGAAAGCAGCGGGGCATCCGGAGGAAAGGTCAATCTGAACACGGCGACAAAAGAAGAACTGATGACGCTTCCGGGGATCGGCGAGGCAAAAGCAGACAGCATCCTTTCTTACCGGGAATCTGCAGGAGGCTTTCAGTCCATTGAACAGATCAAAGAGATCGAAGGAATCAAGGACGGTGTATTTGAGAAAATAAAAGAACTGATCGCAGTCTGATGCTCTGGTAAGGGAGAGTTTATGGGAAATAAAATATTGGTTGTCGATGATGAAAAATTAATTGTAAAAGGGATCCGGTTCAGTCTGGAGCAGGATGGAATGGAGGTCACAGCGGCGTATGACGGAGAAGAAGCGCTGGCGCTTGCAAAAAGCGGCGAATTTGATCTGATCCTTCTGGATGTCATGCTGCCAAAGCTGACCGGATTTGAAGTCTGTCAGCAGATCCGGGAATTTTCGGATGTACCGATCATTATGCTGACGGCAAAAGGGGACGATATCGATAAGATCATGGGTCTGGAGTACGGTGCGGATGATTATGTCACAAAACCGTTTAATATTCTGGAAGTGAAGGCGCGGATCAAGGCGATTATCCGGAGGACGAAAAAAGACCGCCCGGAGGAACAGAAGAATCTGATCGTAAAAGGAGAGATGAAGTTAGACTGCGAGAGCCGCCGTGTCTTTATCGGGGAGCGGGAAGTGAATCTGACAGCAAAAGAATTTGATATGCTGGAACTGCTTGCGCTGAACCAGAATAAGGTATACAGCAGGGAGAAGCTTCTGAATCTTGTCTGGGGCTATGATTATCCGGGTGATGCGCGGACTGTCGACGTCCATATCCGGCGCCTGCGGGAAAAGATCGAAGATCATCCAAGCGATCCAAAGTATGTACATACAAAGTGGGGAGTTGGTTACTATTTTAGGGGATAAGATTTATTTCCGAGGCAGATTTTTCAAAAGTCTGCGTTTCCGGATCATGCTGCTCCTCGCAGTGATCGGGATCATTCCATGCATGATCGTCGGCAGGGGGATCATTGGCAATTATGAAAAGCGGGCAGTTTCTATGCGGACGGCGGAGATTCAGAATCAAAGCACGATGCTGGGTGGCCGGCTCGGGAAATCAGGGTATCTAAACGGTGTGCCGTCAGAGTCGTTGGATGCAGAACTGTCACAGCTGGCTGATATTTACAGTGGAAGGATTCTTCTGATCGACGATGAGTTCCGGGTGATCAAAGATACTTATGAGATGGAAGAGGGCAGGACGGTTGTTTCCGAGTCTGTGATCACATGCTACAAAGGAAAAAATACAAGTGAGTATGATTCCAAGAATCACTATATTGAAGTGACGCAGGCAATCGAAAATCCAAATACCGGGAAACTGGAGGGGATAATGCTTGTGAGTGTTTCCACAGACACGATCGTTGACAGCGTAGAGGTGCTGCGCTCGAAGGCGGTGGCAGTAGAACTTGCCGTCGGGGTCGTGATCATCACGATTTCCTTTTTCGTCTCTGCGCTGCTTGTGCGGCCGTTTGCGAGAATCACGCAGGCGATCGGTGCAGTGACGGAAGGATATGATACGGACAATCTTCATGAGAACGCTTATACAGAGACAATGCTGATCTCGGATGCATTTAACAAGATGCTCGGAAGGCTGAAAGTACTTGATGATTCCCGGCAGGAATTTGTCTCCAACGTCTCACATGAGCTGAAGACACCGCTGACTTCAATGAAAGTGCTGGCAGATTCGCTTCTGGCGCAGGAAGGAGCCCCTGCGGAGCTGTATCAGGAATTTATGGAAGACATTGCGGCGGAGATCGAGCGGGAGAATAAGATCATCAATGACCTGCTGTCACTTGTCAAGCTGGACAAGACGTCCGCGGACTTAAACATCAAGTCGGAAAATATCAATGATCTTCTGGAACTGATCTTAAAACGGCTTCGTCCGATCGCGGCACAGCACAATATCGAAGTTGTATTTGAAAGTTTCCGCCCGGTGATCGCAGAGGTCGATGAAGTCAAGCTGACGCTGGCGATCTCCAACCTGGTAGAAAATGCGATCAAGTATAATCATGAGGAGGGATGGGTGCATGTCTCTCTGAATGCCGATTATAAATATTTTTATATTAAAGTCGCAGATTCCGGGATCGGGATACCGGAAGAGGCCGTCGAGCATATTTTTGAACGGTTCTACCGGGTAGATAAATCCCATTCCCGGGAAATCGGAGGAACCGGGCTTGGGCTTGCGATCTCGAGGAATGCGATCCTGATGCACAGAGGAATCGTCAAGGTGCACAGCAAAGAAGGAGAAGGTACCACATTTACTGTGCGGGTGCCGCTGACCTATATTGCATAAGAATCCCGGTGGGCAAACAGATGGGATGACAGAAAAGAAAAAGAGAGAAGATGACAGAAAGTTTGAAAAGGAAAATCGGAATCGGAGCGCTGTTTGTACTGTCAGTATTTTTGATCGCCGCCTGCGGGAAGGAAAAGAAAGAAGTTTCCGGCGACGGGATCTATTATATGAACAGTGAAGAGACAGCGATCCAGGAAGAACCGTATAAAATAAAAGAGAAAGATCCAAAGAAAGCAGCAGAGGCAATGTTAAAGAAGCTTTCCCGGCCTCCGGAAGATGTGGAGATGAAGCCGGTCATTGCAAAGAGAGTCAAAGTGCTGGATGTGACGATCGCAGATGGAACGGCCACCGTTGATTTCGGAGGAGGATATTATGAGATGAATGCGGTCCGGGAAGTGCTCTGCCGTGCGGCAGTCGTCCAGTCGCTTGTACAGATCGAAGGGATCGATGCGGTTGCATTTGAGGTGGAAGGAAATCCGCTGATGGATGAAGCAGGCCGGGTAATCGGCAAGATGCGGGCAGAAGATTTTATCAAAAATACAGGGTCTGCGCTGCACGCTTATGAAAAGACAGATCTGACGCTTTATTTTGGAAGTGAGGACGGAACAGCTCTGGCAGAGGAAAATCTTGAGGGAGTGCGTTACAATACAAATGTGTCTATTGAAAAGCTGGTTGTAGAACGCCTTCTGAAAGGACCTGCCTCCAGACAGTTCTTGCCTGTGCTGGATCCGGAAGTCCGCCTGGTTGGCACATCTGTAAAAGATGGCGTGTGCTATATCAATTTCGATGATACATTTCTTGCGCAGGAATCCGAACTGGATCCTGCACTTCAGATCGAGGCGATCGTCCGCTCCGTCATGAAAAATAAAAAGGAGATCCGGGCGGTGCAGATCCTGATCAATGGAAAAGACGATCAGAGCTATAAAGGGATTCCGCTGGAACAGCCGTTTGACCTTGCGTCTGATGGGAAGAAAGGAGAAAAGCAGTGAGGAAAAGACCGCTTTGTCTTTTGTGTGTCTGCATACTGCTTCTGATGGCAGCGTCTATTTTCATTGTGGAGGAAGAAACAGAGGATTCTGCTTCTTCCCCGCCGATGGATCAGAGAACGGTTCAGTTAGAGGGAACGGTCCTTCAAAAATCAATCACAGCAAAACAACAGATCTTAACCGTTGGAAATCTTCAAAGTCAGTTCAGACAACATCAATCCAAACAACAGAAAATAAAAGAAAAGAGACAGCCGGAAACGGGAAAGTGCGTGCAAAAGCGCACAGAGAAAGAACGGATCGTAGTGTATGATGACTCTTTCTGCGACATAAAAATCGGAGACCGTATCTGGATCCAGGGTGAGGGAAAAGCGTTTGAGGAGGCAAGAAATCCGGGAAATTTTGATCAGAGAGCCTATTACCGGAAGAGACAGATCAAAGGATTTCTGTGGGCCGGAAAGCTTCTTGTCACAAGGCATGCGCAAATTTCAGCGGGCGAATGCCTGTTTCAGATCCGGGAGAAAAGTAAGGAGATATTAAAAAACGTTCTGGGAGAGAAAAACGGAGGGATCCTCGCAGCGATGCTGCTGGGAGAAAAGGCAGGGATGGATCCGGAAGTAAAAGAACTGTATCAGAAAAGCGGGATCAGTCATCTGCTTGCCATCTCGGGCCTGCATCTCGCGCTGATCGGAAATGCATTCTATGGACTTTTGCGGAAAGGCGGCTGTTCGTTTTTATCTGCCGGGGTGATCAGTGTGACTGTGTTGGGCACATATGCATGTATGACAGGTATGAGTGTATCGACGCAGCGGGCGCTGCTCATGTTTGCTCTGCGGCTTGGAGCGGAGGCGGCAGGGAGGGTGTACGACCTTCCTACCGCACTTTCTGTGGCAGCGGCATGGGTCGCGGCAGAAAATCCGGAATATCTGACCGATGCAGGATTTTTGTTGTCGTTTGGGGCGATCCTCGGGATCATACTTCTCTGCCCGGCGCTCCAGGAACTCTTTGCGGGAAAGCGGAAGCTGCTGCAGGCACTGTGCGGCAGTGTGGCGGTTACGGTTTTTCTCTATCCGCTCACAAGTTTTTTTTACTATGAAATATCGCCGTATGCAGTTTTTCTGAATCTGATTGTGATTCCTCTGATGAGCTGGATCCTCGGCGCGGGGATTGTGGGGCTGTGCATTGCCTTTCTGTGGATGCCGGCAGGTGGGATTTTGCTGAAAAGCTGTGGCGTTTTGCTGGAAGTGTATGAGATGCTGTGCCGTATGCTGCTTCGTCTTCCGTGCGCAGTGGTCGTGACGGGGAAGCCGGAATTATGGCAAATATTCATTTATTACGGTTTTCTTCTTGGGTTTGTGCTGTATATGAGAAAACAGATGAAAAAGAGGAAGATTGCCGGAAAAGAGACAGGAAAGACAGAAGAGAAGAAATGGGAACAGAAAAATGAGCGGCAAAAAAAGATTTCAAAGGGGGTGGGATGGAGCCGGAGGCAAAAAACAGGCAGCTGTTTTTTGATTTTTGGACTTATGCTGTTTTTAAATATGGATTTTCAGAAAAAAACGCTGGAGGTCACCTTTCTGGATGTGGGGCAGGGTGACGGAATCTTTATCCGGACGGAGTCCGGGCTGACCTGCATGATCGATGGCGGCAGCACGGATGTGAAGGAAGTTGGGAAATATAGAATAGAGCCTTTTTTAAAGTCAAAAGGGGTAAGAAAGCTGGATTATGTTTTTATTACCCACGGAGATCAGGATCATCTAAGCGGGATCGCAGAGCTGCTTGACCGGCAGGCGTACGGAATCCGGATCGACACGCTTGTGCTGCCGGAAAAGAGTATGTGGGATGATGCGCTGTGGGAGCTGGCACGGCAGGCAGACCGCAGACAGACTGCGGTTGCGGCGATGCAAAAAGGAGACGTGGTGGGGGACTCAGAAGTTCTTATGGAATGCATCCAGCCGGCAAAAGATTCCGAGGCGGAGCCTGGAAATGCAGGTTCTCTTGTACTCAAGCTGACATGCCAGAATCAGAAACTGCTTTTTACCGGAGATGTGGAGGGAAAAGGAGAAGAGGAACTGGTGGAGGGTTTTTCCGAGGAAATCCTGCTTTTGAAGGTGGCGCATCATGGATCAAAGAACTCAACTTTTGAACCGTTCTTAGAGCAGACCAGACCGAAATATGCGGTCATCTCGGCAGGAATCGATAATTCTTACGGGCATCCGGGAAAGGAAACCTTGCTGCGCCTGAAAAAATATGGGGCAAAAATCTACAGTACCCAGGATCATGGTGCGATCAGCTTTTTTATGGAAGATGGGAAGGCGTATCTGACCGGGTGGAAATAAGAGGAAGGGCAGAAAAACAGGTATGCTGTCCTCTTTACGCGGCAGGAAGATCTGTGATATGATGAAAAAAGATTTTAGGGAAGCGGAAAGGGCAGAAGAGATTTATGAAAAGTTTAAATGAAGACTTAAAGACGGGAGAATTTAAGCAGGTCTATCTGCTGTATGGAGAAGAAGGATATTTGAAGAAGCAGTACAAAGACCGGCTGTCAAAAGCGATTGTCAGTGAAGGGGATACGATGAATTACTCTTATTATGAGGGGAAAGGGATCAATCCGGGGGAACTGATCGATCTGGCGGAGACGATGCCGTTTTTTAGTGAGCGCCGTCTGATCGTTGTGGAAAATTCCGGCTTTTTCAAAAATGCCACCCCGGAGCTGGCAGATTATCTGAAAGAACTGCCGGAGACATCGTATTTTTTGTTTGTGGAAGAGGAAATCGACAAGCGCGGAAAGCTTTATAAAGCGGTGAAGGCAAAGGGGCGTGTCGTAGAACTGGGACGGCAGGATGAGAACACACTGGTTCGGTGGATCTTAGGTATGGTGAAACGGGAAGGAAAGCAGATTTCTGAGCGGACCGTGCATGTTCTTCTGTCAAAGACCGGGGATGATATGGAGAATCTTCAGAAAGAACTGGAAAAGTTGTTTTGCTATACATTGGAGCAAGATGTGATCACAGCGGAAGATGTGGAGGAAATCTGTACGACACATATTTCCAATCAGATTTTTGAGATGGTTTCGGCTGTGGCAGAAAAGAAGCAGAAGAAGGCGCTGGAGCTTTACTATGATCTGCTTGCGTTAAAAGAACCGCCGATGCGGATCTTGTTTCTTCTTGTCCGGCAGTTTCGTCTGCTTCTGGAAGTAAAAGAGTTGGATCAGAATGGATATGGAAGAAAGGAAATTGGGGAAAAGACCGGACTTCATACATTTGTTGTCGGAAAATACCAGGGACAGGCGAAGTCTTTTAAGAAAAAGGAACTGAGGGAGATTCTGGAGGTGGCGGCAGACCTTGAGGAGAGTGTCAAGACGGGACGGCTGACAGACGCGCTGGCGACCGAACTTTTCATTGTAAAATACAGTATGGCATGATATAATAATGCGATGTTAAAAAACAATGCCTCAGCTGTCTGTAAAGAAAGCGGGAGACGCTTTGTACAGAGGGAAGAAAGAAAAATGATTTCGGCTGATGGATAGCGATAGAGAGATGGAGGAATTTTAGTGGCAGGAATAGATCAGAGTAAAATACGAAATTTTTGTATTATTGCACATATCGATCACGGGAAGTCGACGCTGGCAGACCGGATCATAGAGAAGACCGGACTGCTGACAAGCCGTGAGATGCAGTCGCAGGTGCTTGACAATATGGAACTGGAGCGGGAGCGTGGGATCACGATCAAGGCGCAGACCGTCCGGATTGTGTATCAGGCAAAAGACGGAGAGGAATATATTTTTAACTTGATCGATACCCCGGGACATGTCGATTTTAACTATGAAGTATCAAGAAGCCTTGCGGCATGCGACGGCGCGATCCTTGTCGTGGATGCGGCGCAGGGCGTTGAGGCGCAGACACTGGCGAATGTGTATCTGGCGCTGGATCATGACCTGGATGTGATGCCGGTCATCAATAAGGTAGATCTTCCAAGTGCAGAGCCGGAGCGGGTGATCGAGGAGATTGAGGATGTCATCGGAATCGAGGCGGAGGACGCACCGCTGATTTCGGCAAAGACCGGGTTGAACATCGACCAGGTGTTAGAGCAGATTGTGGAGAAGATACCGGCGCCGGGCGGAGATCCGAAGTCACCGCTTCAGGCACTGATCTTTGATTCTGTCTATGATCCGTATAAAGGGGTGATCGTCTTCTGCCGGATCAAGGAGGGAACGGTCCGCAAAGGCACACCGATCCTGATGATGGCGACCGGAGCGAAAGCGGAGGTTGTGGAAGTCGGATACTTTGGCGCAGGACAGTTTATCCCATGTGAGGAATTGAGTGCAGGTATGGTAGGTTATATTACTGCCAGCCTGAAAAATGTCAAAGATACAAGAGTCGGAGACACGATCACAGATGCATCCAGACCATGTGCGGAGGCATTGCCGGGCTATAAGAAAGTGCAGCCGATGGTATATTGCGGACTTTATCCGGCGGATGGAGCGAAATATCAAGATTTAAGAGACGCGCTGGAAAAGCTTCAGTTAAATGATGCGGCGCTGCAGTTTGAGGCGGAGACCTCTGTGGCGCTTGGATTTGGATTCCGCTGCGGATTTTTAGGACTGCTCCATCTGGAAATCATTCAGGAACGTCTGGAGCGCGAATATAATCTGGATCTTGTGACAACTGCACCGGGCGTTATCTATAAAGTACACAAATCAAACGGAGAAGTGATCGAACTGACAAACCCGTCCAACCTTCCGGATCCTGCAGAGATCGAATATATGGAAGAGCCGATGGTAAAGGCAGAGATCATGGTTACATCAGAATTTATCGGGGCAATCATGGATCTTTGTCAGGAACGGCGCGGAGAATATCAGGGCATGGAATATATTGAGGAGACGAGAGCGGTACTTCGATACCATCTTCCGTTAAATGAGATCATCTATGATTTCTTCGATGCACTGAAATCACGTTCGAGAGGATATGCTTCTTTTGATTACGAGATGCTTGGCTACCAGCAGTCTGAACTTGTCAAACTGGATATTCTGATCAACAAGGAAGAGGTGGATGCACTCTCCTTTATTGTACACAGTGGAACAGCCTACGAGCGCGGCCGCAAGATGTGCGAGAAATTAAAAGAGGAGATTCCAAGACAGCTGTTTGAGATCCCGATCCAGGCGGCGATCGGAAGCAAGGTCATTGCCCGCGAGACTGTGAAGGCGATGCGAAAGGACGTACTTGCAAAATGTTACGGCGGAGATATTTCCCGTAAGCGGAAGCTTCTGGAGAAACAGAAAGAAGGAAAGAAGAGAATGCGTCAGGTCGGAAATGTAGAGATTCCGCAGAAAGCATTTATGAGTGTCCTGAAACTGGATGACAAATAGTGACGGGAAGGCTTTTCAAAACAAGAAAGCCGATCATATTTTCCATGGATTTTCCATTTTTTTGAAAAAAATAAAAAAATATGAAAAAACATATTGACATTTGAGAAAAAACAGTAGTATAATAGCAGAGCGGGTTAGCGGTAAGCGAAACCCGCAGAAATATGGGATCATAGCTCAGCTGGGAGAGCATCTGCCTTACAAGCAGAGGGTCATAGGTTCGAGCCCTATTGGTCCCATTTCTGTGAAAAGCATTCATAGAGAATTACATATGGCGGGATAGCTCAGTTGGCTAGAGCACACGGTTCATACCCGTGGTGTCGCAAGTTCAAATCTTGTTCCCGCTATTAGATGGGATCATAGCTCAGCTGGGAGAGCATCTGCCTTACAAGCAGAGGGTCATAGGT
>CAUWEA010000014.1:0-43396 GCA_963557735.1 uncultured Faecalimonas sp.
CTGGACACCCTGATTAAGAGTCAGGTGCTCTACCAACTGAGCTAATCGCGCATTTTCGTTATTTTGTTTTAGTGTTCCCTTAACACAAGAGCTATTATATAACAGTTTTTTAGAGAATGCAAGCAATTTTTTCAAATTTTTTGAATTTCTTCGTTTTTTCGTACCTCGCGACCAAATCCGCGACCAACTGCTACAAATCATCTTGATTCCATAGCAATAACCTTTCCATCCTCAGCAAAGCTTAACCGCTTTGCTTCGTTGCTCACTCGTCAATCCCGTGTTTCCCGCCCCTCAAAAACAAGATTGAAGTATCTGACATTGTTTTTTTGTGTACTCGGCTTTGCACGGGACGGGAAAACGGGATTTTCTCCCTCGCAACTGCAAAGCCTGAGTCACAAACCTCTGATTCCTGAACACCTGAATGGAAATCAGGTGTACACGTTTATTCATTCACTGCTGAAAACAAAAGCGTATCCAGTTTTTCTGCTACTATGTTCTGTCTGTCTTTTGCTACATGTGAGTATACTCCCAATGTAATCTTAGGATCTCTGTGTCCTGCTCTCTGCTGTACCATGTGAACGGGTACTCCTTCTGAAATCAGCAGGGAAATCGCACTATGTCTTGTCCCATGCAGTTTAATATGTCTCAGTCCATGACGGCTCAGTGTTTTTCTCCACTTATGTGTGAAGCTTTTAGGCAGATACGGTTCTCCATTCTCTTTACAGATTACACGGTCACTGTTACAGAAGTTTTCCCCGTATTTCATTCTGTTCTGCATGTACAGCAGTCTTTGCTTTTTCAACAGCTTCATGGTGTGTTCACTTACAACCATCTTCCGGTAAGAACTCTCTGTCTTACAATCCTTTAAGGTAGGTTCATTTCCATCTGTTTCTGTCCATGTGTACTGCACCGTGACGGTATTCTTCTCAAAATCAATATCAGAATACCTCAGACCAAGCAGTTCTCCTCTTCTCAAAATGCAGTCAAACAGTAATGCTACCGGAAGTTCCATATCTGTGCCTTTCACTGCTTTTTGTAATTCTTTAATCTCCTCCACAGTGTATACATCTACATGTTCTGTTACCATATCTTTTCCTACCTTTACTTTTCTTGCCGGATTTTCTTTGATATATTCTAGCTCACATGCAACATTTAAAGCGGCTTTAAATACTCTGTTGATATGCAGGATTGTTGTTGCTCTCAGTGGCTTATCGCTTTTTGTTGATTTCAGTCTCCATCCATTGTACACCTGCTGCACCCTCGCCCTGCTTAAATCCTGCAGTTTTATCTGTCCAAACTCCGGTTTCAGATAGTTCTCCACTACATTCCGGTAATCTTTTACCGTTGCAGGACTGCTCTGTACCTGAACATAGTCTCTTAAATATTCATCTAAAAAGGAAGCAACCGTCTGTCTGGATGGTTCTATCATGTTACCCGACAAATATTCTGCTTTTTTTACTGTAAGCAGGTTCTCTGCTTCTTGTCTGTCTGTTGTATCTGCCTTGTAGTATACTCTCTTTCTCTTCCCCGTCAGCGGATCCTTTCCCAACTCTAAAATGATGTCAAAATATCTTACATCCTTCGCATTCGGTCTTGGTCTTACACTTCCTGAAACTGTCTTTCCCATCTTGTTTCCTCCTAATCTTCAAATGGTATTTCTGTTATATCTTCTACTTCTTCCCACTGGTCTTTCATGGATACCGGAAGTAATACAATATAACCTTTTACGCTGATGTCTTGTAAAATTTTAATATTGCTTATATAGCGGTCTCGCTGTGCCTTTAGGTATCCCATCTCTTTCCACTCTTTTAATACAGTAACTTTTTCACTGAATTTTCCCTCCCTTAAAATCTCTACAAATTCGGAGTCCGCTATATACAGCCTCAGGTCTGAGATTTCTCCGGTACTCAGCAGGACTTCTTTTGTCTTTTGGATTCTTCCCCTGCATCCTCCAACCCCGTCCCTGACACGTTCATCCAAAAACTGTGTTCTGTTTTTGGAAATATACTGCAACAGCCACTCCATTGCCCGTTTGCCTAACGAGACTTGTTCCGTATCCTTTATCAGTGAATGTTCCTCCATGAAATTCCTGATTTCTTCTTTATGAAAAGTCAATCCCATCACTTCGCTTAAGATGTCCACCGCTACAAGAATCAGTGCCGACTGTTTTGCAGTACGCTCTGTAAGATTGTTATATATCTCTGTCTTCCTTGCATGTTCCACAATCGTTTCCACCTCTTCTGACAACATTTCTATGATTTTTTCCTCCCCTAACTGAAGCAGTCTCTCAGCAACTTTCGGAACAATATGCCCATAGTTCATGCTAATGACTGATTTGATCCGGTCTGCCGACTGTGCATCCTTTGTCCACTCTACGTTTTGGAACTCGAAGTTTCTGACAAGCAGTCCTGAATTGTTGTTGCACTGGGAAAGGATTGACTTTTCAGATGTGAGGATCAATGCCGTCCGGAAGCGTGCTGATTCCTGCACGCTCATGGACTGTGTCAGTCTTCTTTTTTCCACTCCACTGCTCAGACTGTACAATACATTTGTCATATCTCTGTTTCCAAGTAAAGACCCCTCATCAATGACCGAAACGAAGCTGTTCGGCAATGACCGCATCAGGCTGTTCAAAGTGTCCTGAAAAGTAAATACAAAGTTATTTCCCAGAAAGTCAGGTGCACTTCCGGTTGAAACAGCAAGTAATGCACCCGTTGTTTTTCCCGTACTGCTCTCTCCTACACAATGAACGATCACATTGGAAATGCTGATTTTTTCTTTCAGGCAATCTACCAGCATTCCGGATACAGATACCGCCAGTAAAAACTCTAACGGTATCTGCCCCATTACCTCTTCTTCCACTACGTTCTTCCATTCTTTGTAGCTTCCTTTTGGAAAAATCCTTGCCTGCCCCTGGTATTCACTTTGCACTCCTATTCCCGTCGCACCTTTGAACACAGTCCTTCCGTTGATTTCATCCATCCCAAGAATCTCATGGCGGTAAATCCTTTCTGCATTTCTCTCCTGATTTTCTATCGTCTTGATCAAAGTATCTGCGTGTGTCTTCTTTACTTGAACTCCCATCGCTGTCAGTCCAACAATCTTACTCTCATTTAAGGATTGTCTTGGAAATACAAAAGTAACTCTCTCATGATTTCCCCGGTCAAAATATAACTGCAGGCTCTCTTCTTGTGTATCTATGTTTGTAATCACTGCTTTGACATATACCGCACCTCCCATTCTTACAAACTTCCATTCCTTCGACTTCTCCACCCATTTATATTTTCCGTACTGACCGTCTTCAATGCCGGCTTCCTTGTAATATACGGGTCTCGTTTCTGCTTTCTCTATCGTTTCCACTACAACTTCATATGCCATACTTATTTTTCCTCCTGAAAGATTCTTGCGACACGGGTTCCTTCTTCCTCAAAATACTCCACACCATAGAAGGTCACAGAAACAGCTTCATCAAAATTTAATCCCAATTTTTCTGTCAGTTCTTGTATCACTGCTTTCTGATACAAAACAAGCCTGCTGTTGCTGTCACCCTTTTTCAAACGACGCAAAGAGTAAAAAGCTTCTTTTTCATCAATACACTTACCCAGAAAGAAACTGCTTCCATCTGCATCCAATGCAATCTGAATCTTCTCTTCCAGTTCCAAATCTTTTTCCAACTGTTTTGAAATAATCATCCGGCTTCCACAGCCTTTCTTTTCCGCATTGATTAGTGTCACTGCACCTTTTCCTCCTCTGTCTTTTGAAACGGTATTAGGTCTTGCCTCTAAAAAATACATATTCTTTGTTGTGTTCATAGCTATATCTCCTTTTCTTTATTTGTTTGATTGTCCCTACTTTACCAGATTACCTTTTGCTTTTTAATGGACATTTTTTCTCCCTTGTTCTTAATTCCCCTGGAAAAAAAATTGTACCCGGAACAATTCATTATATAGCTTTCTGAAAATCGCTATATAAATCAAGGAAATTAAAAGGAGCGTACATGCTATGAACACAACACCGAAAACTGAAAATCGTGGATGCAAAAAGGGAACCTGGGGGAATTTACTGACCCTGCTGGATATCCCACTTTCTTATGATTCCAGCAATTATAATACTTTGCACAAATGGTATGAAAGAAAATCAAGCGCACTAAAAGGCTATCTTTCTCATCACAATCTCTCTGCTGACGAAAAACAACTCTCTACATTTTCTTATTACATGTTAAAAGCTTATGTATTATACTCATTACAAGAGTCGGATTCCTTTCTTTCCCATCTGCAATCTGATTTTTCTCTCTTTCTCAATCACTGTTTCAAATCACCTCTGATGCAGCCCTCCACAAGGAAAACTTATCGGAAAATCATTCATCCGGAAGATGTAGTTTGTTTTTTTACTTTTTTGAAAAATTTTGTTCCACAGTCCCCTCTCTCTTCCAAAACAGCTTCTAAATATAAGATTCATCCTCTCTCTTCTTCACAGAAATCCCGCTTAAATGATTTACAATATGACGATACACAAGACCCAAGTGAAAACTTTTACAAACTTATTTGTATCTTTTTTGAAGAATTTTAAAATATCAGGGCGCAAGCTTAACACTTGCGCCCCGGAATCATCACTCTTCTGTTGGAAAAATAAATGGTCTGAGCTTCCACTTCCCACTGAACCGTTGTCCGCAAAACAGCGGATGCATCGTATGTAACTCTTCGTATACTCCCTCCTCATCTACAATTTCCATAACTTTTTCAGCAAACGGCTGTAACTGCTGACATACTTGTCTCTTTGCCTGCTCCATATTCTTGTTGCCTAAAAATGTATTCCCCCATCCAATCAGCACCGTATCAAATTTTCTCTCCAACAGTTCCGCAAAATACTGCATGTTCTCTGTATTATCTGCAATTTCCTGCGGCTTTAACTTTGTACAGATATTTGCAAAAAGATTCCACACGATGATTTTGGAATATCCAAGCATTCCAAGATTGTTCAGCAGATAATTTGTAGTATTATCAAAGACTTTCACATGGTTAGAAGCCGGGTTGATTCCTATCACAAGAATGGTCTTTCCCTTTGTTCCCTTATAGGTCAGACTTAATTCAAACCTTTTTTCCAGTTTTTCATCAAATACACCCGTCTTTTCCAGGATTTCCGTCTGCTTTACGGTGTTTTCCATCTTTACCTCTCCTTTTCATTCTCTATCATCAGGATTCCCACCGCATAATCTGAGGAACATAGATAAAGTCTGAATGTCAATACTTCCTGACGCTCAGACTTTCTTCCTGCTTCTTCATACTCATACTCTTCTTCTTTCAGATGATGATAGTTTAAAATCTTCTTGTAATGCTTCCTTACTTCCTCTGTATCCCCATACAGAATGACCACATATCCGCCCAAATCACGCTGTAAATCACGGTCAGGACTGTACTCCCTATCTATGCTGGCAACTACTTGTTGCAGCTCTTTTTTGATACCCATATGCTTGTCTATCACACCACCCTGATCGGATACCCTCAGCCATTGCTCCAACTCATTTTCATTTGCAATTACCTGATACATCTCACCGCCCCTTTCTGATTTGTCCCCGATGCTGTACGATTATCTTTATGATTGTCACAACTATCACAATGCCTTCTATCATTTTTTTCTTATCTTCGTCTTTCATGACTTTCCTGCCTTTCCCAAAATATAATATCTGCATATAAGACATTCAGCAGGATTACACCTGCCACTACTCCTAAAATATAATATTGCATCTTTCCTCCATCACAAAAAGACTGATGTACAATACACCAGCCTTTTTAGGTTTATTCGAATTATATACTTATAGTCTGTTTTATTTACGAGTTACATTATTTCATCAATATCCGAACTGTTTTTATTACCATTTCTCCAACTACTCCCAACAGTTCTCTTCTTTGTTCCTTTGCCCGTTCTTTCAGTTCTTCTTGTACCTCCAAAGGATTTTCCGTGTGCACTTCTATTGACTTCTTTCCTAATGCCATGATCTCACCTTTTCCTTAGTCATACTTTTTCCCTATCATGTCTAAAAACTCCAGTATCTCTTTTGACAAGGATGACCTTCTCAGCAATCCTGCATCGCTTCTCTTCTTTCTCCACTGTCCGTTTTTGTTACGGCTACGTTCTTTCCCTTTATTTGGTCCACTTTGAACAATAGGTATCGGCATAGTCATTCCCTCCTTTATATTGAGCATTATTCTACCCATATATAAATATACCATACTTTAATGAATCTTACAAGGGCATATCTATCAAAATATAATTATATCAGGAGGACAAAAAATGAACAGAAAAAAAGAAAATCCCTTACGACAGCTACCTGCTGATATGAAAAATTATGGCGAAATTAAAATTCATTTAGACACGCTTTTAAAAGAGAAAGAGATCTCTCTGAATCAGTTATCTTTCCGTGCAGAAATGCAGCGGACACAGCTTAGAAACTACCGCGACAACAAAGTCCAGCGATTAGATATTGATATACTTCTACGTCTTTGTTATGTGCTGGAATGTGATTTAACAGATTTGATTGAATATATTCCTCCGGCAAAATAACAGTCAGTGATTTATTCCTCATAGTATTTTCTCAACTTTATCGGATAAATCGTATAAATGTTACTTTGCTCTCCTGCCACTTTCCAGCAATCTCTGTACCACTCCTTTCTCTTAGTCAGCCATAACCCTTCCTGCTTAATAGGAATCTCCCGGATATGCTCAGACACCTCAATTCTCTTTGGGTAGCAGTTCAGTAACATTTTTACCTCTTCCACCGAATCTGTAAGTGGTTCGATCATCACTGCAATAAATCCACTTCTTCCCAGTTTTTTCCGGTCAAGAAGCTTGTCTGCCTCTTCTAAGATCTTACCTGGTATCTGATACTTTCCCAGCAGGATATTCAGCTGTCTTAACAGTACAAGCTGACTTCTTGTGTAAATTTTAATATACATTGCTTTCACCTCTTTTCTTACTTCAAAAACATAATATACATTTATTTGTCAAAAAAAGAGCAGTAAAAAGTTTATCAAACCTTCTACCACTCCAAAACTTTATATATACTTCAAGACTATTTATTTCTCTCGCGACGGATTTGCGACAGATTTTGCGTCAAAGCTTTTTTCCCTTATGCCATCTGCCTTTTTTCATTTGAACAGAAAAAATGTTGCTCTTTCTGAATTTGGACACAAAAAAACTGCTTCCAATCTCTTTGAAAACAGTGCCTCTTTTCTTCCAGTGCGCTTTTGCTTGTCTTTCTCTCTAGATTAAGAGTCAGGTGCTCTACCAACTGAGCTAATCGCGCGTTTTCTTTATTTCATTTTAGTGTTCCCCTAACACAAGAGCTATTATATAACAGTTCTTTCGAGAATGCAAGCAATTTTTTCAAATTTTTTGAATTTCTTCGTTTTTTCGTACCTCGCGACCAAATCCGCGACCAACTGCTGCAAATCAAAAGACTGATGCGCAGCGCACCAGCCTTTTTCTTACAAATATAAATCGCATTTTTCTACTCTGCCTGTTTATGCAGCGTAAATCCACGTCCCATAACTTCATTGACCTGATTGATCACAATAAATGCCTGCTGATCTATCTCCAGAACGAGTTCGTTCAGCTTCGGCAGTTCTCTTGAAGATACGACTGTCATGATCGCAAAGGAATCTTTTCTGAGATATCCGGACTCTGTCTTAAAGAATGTAGATCCTCTGTCCAGCTTCTCCTGGATTACTTTGTTGATTTCTTCGTAATGATCGCTGATGATCTTCACCTGCATCTGTGTCTTTCCCATAAGGAGCACTTTGTCTACCAGTGTGGAGTAGATCAGGACAAGCAAAATTCCGTATAAGATCCGCTCTTTGTCTCTGAATGACATCTGGATGATCAGAATCGTAAAATCAAATACGTAGAGTCCTACGGATACCGGAAGTCCGAATTTCTTATTTAAGATCAGCGGCGGAATATCCATACCTCCAGTAGAAGCTCCGGCTCTGATCACAAGCCCGACTCCAAGTCCTAACATCAGTCCTGCGAAAATACTTCCAAGCAGGAAATCATCGGTCATATTCTGGATAAACTGTACTTTCTGGAACTGTGACAAGATCCATGGAAAATAAAATGTACTGATCAGCGCTGTGAGCGCAAATGATTTTCCCAAAATCAAAATCGCTAAAATGAACATAATGATATTAAAAATCGCAACCGACAGTCCGATCGGCAGTCCGAAATAATGTTCCAGGATCAGCGCGATTCCGGTTGTTCCCCCTGTGATCAGATCATTCGGCAATACAAATGCCGCGATCCCGCAGGAATAGATCGTATTTCCGATCAGTACCCACATAATTCTTTTTAAGCTGAAGACTTCTTTTAACTCTGCTTTTGTCGCCTCTTTCATGGTCCCACTCCTTCTCTTTAATCATTTAGCCGGATAAAGCGAAAAAAAGCAGGTCTTCCTGACCTGCTTTTATCTATATTCACTTCTGACTTTTCCGACTCTTCTCATGACAGTATACCTTCTTCTGCTTTTCTAAAGTATACTCTATCATTTTCACTCCAAATATTCAAGCACGAAATCGGTGTTCCCAAAATTATTTTTGGAAAAACATCCTATTCTTTCATCCTCTTGATCACTTTCAGACGGGTGAATTCTTCTCGTTCTTTCTCTTCCAGCGCGTTGGAAATCGAATATACGAGCGCCGTGTAAGTCGGTATCGTGATATTCTTTAATGCATTGGCACGTTTCTGCGTCTTCTTGATGTTGCCTGCAAGGCGGTATGCAGAGTTTTCCACCATCGACAGCTTGATCGTCAGATCTTTCACCTGCTTAAATGCTTCCCTTGCGATGTCGATCGACTCTTTTGTTGTGCTGAAAGAGTAGGTCGGCGCCTCCATCTCCGGTGTATAAGTGACAAGTGGAATCTCTGTTCCCATAATACTGCGGCTCTTGATCCGGATCGATTTCTCAATTGGCACAGTGTAGGCAATCTGGGATACGAGATTGATTCCATGTTCGATATTTGCACGCTGAAGGCACTTATATGCATATGTGAATGTCGAATCAATCTTCTCCTGGATCTCTTTTGCCTGACCGATCAGATCCATCAGCTCGCGGATCAGAATATTTCGTTTCTTGTCCATCAGCTCATATCCCTGATTCGCAAGCGCCAGAGAGTTTTTTGCAAGAATCAGATTTCCTTTTGTGGGAAATGTACGTGGATCCATAATACACCCGGCTCCTTTCCAGATATTCTCATCTTCTTATCTATCTTCTCTATGCTTCTTTCTTCTCGTAGAAGCGCTCCAGAATCTTTGTATCGATCCGGTCAAGTTCTTCTCTCGGAAGCATACGGAGCAGTTCCCATCCAAGATCCAGCGTCTCCTCGATCGTACGGTTTTCTTCCATACCCTGACCGATATATCTTGCCTCAAATTCCTTACCAAACTCCAGATACTTCTTATCAATCGGAGAAAGCTCATCTTCCCCGATAACAGATGCAAGGTTTCTTGCCTCCCCTACTTTCGCGTAGGATGAAAACAGCTGATTGGCAAGATCCTGATGATCTTCTCTCGTATATCCCTTTCCGATACCATCCTTCATCAGACGGGACAGTGACGGAAGGATGTTGATCGGCGGATAGACAGACTGTCCGTGAAGGTTCCGGTCCAGAACAATCTGACCTTCTGTAATATATCCAGTCAGGTCAGGGATTGGATGTGTGATGTCATCGTTTGGCATTGTGAGGATCGGAAGCTGTGTCACAGAACCGTTGACACCTTCCACGATTCCGGCACGCTCATAGATCGTCGCCAGTTCACTGTACAAATATCCCGGAAATCCCTTTCTACTCGGAATTTCTCCTTTTGAGGAAGATACTTCACGCATCGCCTCCGCAAACGATGTCATATCTGTAAGGATAACGAGAATGTGCATATTTTTCTCAAATGCAAGATACTCTGCCACAGTCAACGCTACCTTCGGTGTGATCAGCCGTTCCACAACCGGATCGTTTGCGAGATTTAAGAACATCGCAACGTGATCGGCAACACCGCTCTCCTCAAATGTTCTGCGGAAGAATTCCGCAACATCATGTTTGACACCCATCGCCGCAAATACGATCGCGAACTGTTCATCCGAATTGTCTCCAAGCGATGCCTGCTTTACGATCTGTGCCGCGAGCTGGTCATGCGGAAGTCCGTTTCCGGAGAAAATCGGAAGCTTCTGTCCACGGATCAATGTTGTCAGTCCATCGATCGCCGAAATACCCGTGCGGATGTAGTTACGCGGATATTCTCTCTTTACCGGATTTAGCGGAAGTCCGTTGATGTTTCTGCGAAGTGTCGAAGTGATCGGGCCGAGGTCATCGATCGGCTCTCCGATTCCGTTAAAGGTACGTCCAAGCATATCCGGTGACAGTGCTACTTCCATCGGATGCCCGGTCAGCTTTGTATGCGTATTCGTCAGGGACATATTTTCTGTCCCCTCAAATACCTGGATCACCGCTTTGTCCTCATAGATCTCAACGATACGTCCGATTTTTTTCTGATTGCCGTCTACAACGAATTCCACGATTTCTTCATAGAAAGCATTTTCTACGCCCTCAAGTACGATAAGAGGGCCGTTGATATTACTCAGTCCTAAATATTCTATTGCCATGACACAGCCTCCTTATGCGTTCTTTTCCATAATACGGTCATAGAATGTATCGATGGCTTTCATGTAGTCATCGAACATTTCCAGTTTATCATTCGGGACATCGTACTTGATCGCAATGACGCGCTCAAAGATATCCTCCTCTTTTAATACAGAGATTGGCATTCCCATCGTGATCAATGCCTTTGATTTATCATATAAATGAAGAATTACTTCCATCATCTTGAACTGTTTCTCCAGTGAGACACAAGTGTCATCTGCATGGAATGCATTCTGCTGTAAAAATCCAAGACGGATTACTTTCGCGATCTCCAGCACCAGCTTCTGGTCATCCGGAAGCACATCGCTTCCGATCAGTTTTACGATTTCCATCAGGCTGCTCTCCTGATTGAGAAGCGCCATCATCTGATTCCGGTAATCGATAAATTTATCTGAGACATGGCTTGCGTACCACGGTGCAAGATCCATCAGATACTCGCTGTAACTTGTCAGCCAGTGGATCGCCGGGAAATGTCTGGAGTACGCAAGGCTCTTATCCAGTCCCCAGAAGCAGCGGACAAATCGCTTCGTATTCTGTGTGACCGGCTCAGAGAAATCTCCGCCCTGCGGAGATACTGCTCCGATGATCGACACGGAACCGTCTGTTCCATTTAAGTTATGCATCATTCCGGCACGCTCATAGAATGCAGAAAGTCTTGATGCGAGATATGCCGGGAATCCTTCTTCGGCCGGCATTTCCTCCAGACGTCCGGATAACTCACGGAGCGCCTCTGCCCAACGGGAAGTAGAGTCTGCCATGATCGCAACATCATAGCCCATATCACGGTAATACTCGGCAAGTGTCAGTCCTGCGTAGAGGCTCGCCTCACGGGCAGCCACCGGCATGTTCGATGTGTTGGCGATCAGCGTTGTCCGGTCCATCAGCGGGTTGCCTGATTTCGGATCCACAAGCTGTGTAAACTCTTCCAGTACCTGTGTCATCTCGTTTCCACGCTCTCCGCATCCGATATAAATGATAATGTCGGCATCCGACCATTTTGCGATCTGATGCTGTGTCATTGTCTTTCCGGTACCAAATCCACCAGGCACACAGGCAGTTCCGCCCTTCGCGATTGGGAACATCGTATCAAGGATACGCTGTCCGGTCACAAGCGGTTTGGATGCCGGAAATCTGTGATGTGTCGGTCTCGGCACACGGATCGGCCATTTCTGTGTCATCGTAAGGTCGATCGTCTTTCCGCTCTCCAGTTCCACCGTCACAAGCGGCTCATCAATTGTGTATTCCCCATCCGGCACTACTTTTGTGATAATTCCGCTGACGTTCGGAGGTACCATACATTTGTGTACGATCGCAGCAGTCTCAGGAACTTCCGCGATAATATGTCCGCCGTGAACTTCATCCCCGACAGCGACTGTCATATGTGTACTCCATTTTTTTGTCCTGTCAAGAGAGTCTACACTGACTCCCCTGCTGATATATGCACCGGAGCCTTCTGCGATACGCTCCAGCGGTCTTTCAATTCCATCAAAAATATTGTTCAGGATCCCAGGCGCCAGCGTGACAGAGATTGCATCTCCGCTCGCCTCAACGGTCTCGCCCGGACGAAGACCCGTCGTCTCTTCAAAAACCTGGATCGTTGTCCGGTCTTTGTCAAGGGCGATCACTTCCCCGACCAGTCTTTCCTTCCCAACATATACCATCTCCGACATCTTAAATCCGGTATTCCCTTTCAGATAAACAACCGGACCGTTGATCCCGTAAATCTTTCCCGTTCTAAGCATTTTCTTTCCCTCCTAAAAACAAGAACTTCTCGTATTCTTCTGCAAGAGATGCCTTGAAGGAGTGATCGATCAGAATGTTCTTCGCATGGATGACTGCCCGGATCCCTCCGATAAAGTCTTCTTTGCTGACTGTCAGCACAGCACCCGTACGTTCTTCCAACTCTGCTTTTTTATCTTCATCTGTCGGATTGATATAAATCGTCACCTGTTCCCCATTCGCAAATGCCATTGCTTTATGGATATAAGAAGACAGAAGTTCTGTGTACGCTTCTGTCTGCATGTATTCATCTACAAGAACGTGTACTCTGCGGAAAAGTCTGTTCTTTAAGTCTGCCTGACATTTCCCCTGCTCACGTTTCAGTTCAATCTGGGATTTTGCCATGGCTTTGTTGACCTCATGCTTTGCATTTGCCGTCTCCGCCTTCAGCTTCAGCTCTGCCTGTCTGAGCGCAGTCTCTGTATGTTCTTTATAAAGTTTTTCAAGCGCTTCTTTGTGATTCTGGATGATTGTATTTCCTTTGGCTCTCGCCTCTTCCATCGAAGCTGCCTGCAAATTTTGAATTTTTTCTTCTAAATTCATGTCATCGCCCTCTGTTTCATTATAGTTTCAGCCCGATGGCTTCGTTTACATAGGATGTGATAAAGTCCTTCTTACGGCCGGTTCCGTGCCTGTCAGGGATCTCCACGAGCAGCGGCATCTTTCTCTTCAGTTTGATATCATCGATGATCTCCGGAAATTCCCGTCCGAATTTCTCAGTCAGAAGGACAATCCCCACTTCCTTGTCTTTGATGACATTCTGAAGCGCCTCATAGAGTTCGCCGCGCTCATGCACGACGACTCCATCTACTCCCGCAAGACGCATCCCTGTGTAGGTATCTACATTATCACTGATCAGATACATCTTCATCGGCTTATAATTTACCTAAGATCATGAAGGAGATGATCAGACCATAGAGGCAGACACCTTCTGCAAGACCTACGAAGATCAATGATTTACCAAGTACGCTAGAGTCCTCACTGATTGCTCCGAGAGCAGCACTGGCAGCACTGGCAACGGCGATACCACCACCGATACATGATAAACCGGTAACAAGAGCGGCAGCGATATATCCAAGACCTGTTGCGATAGAAGCAGAAGCAGCACCTTCTGCAGCCTGTACATTTCCTCCGAACATCATGATCGATGCCACAAGAAATGCTCCAAAGTAAAAGAACGCGTTTGTTCCGATTGCTCTTTTATAACGCTTCTTGTTTTTCTCCCCGATCAGATAATATCCGAACGGAAGAATGATACTTAATACTAAAGTTGCGATCAGAATTAATTTTGTTGCTAATGTCATAATAATAGCCTCCTAATGAAATTTTTCTATTTTTTCTTAATGATTTTGTATGGTTTAAATTCTCGTCCATTTCCTTTGTAGAAGCGGCTGAACATTTCATAATACTCCAGACGGAGTACCTGGATTCCTACGATCAGCCCTTCCATACCGCACACGAACAGGTTTCCAAGCACAACGATCAGCCAGTTCGGCGTTCCTGCCTCGGCACCTGCAAGCATCAGAACGACTTCCATCATCGCCGCATGGCTGACAGCAAATGCTCCGATACGGACAAAGGATAAGGTGTTTGAGAAATAACTCAGCAATGTTTCAAATAATTCAAAAAATCCCTGCACAAAGAACATCACTTTTCCTTCCGTCATCTTCTCCGTGCTTTTTTCAAGTTTCTTCGCCAGAGGCTCTTTAAATATCATCAGAATCAAAGGCACTCCAAACATCACTGCCATCACGATTCCCGCCGGCGTCTTATGTCCCGTCATAAACAGAACAAGAACCGCTGTCACGGAACCGTAAAATACAAGTCCGGCAAGTCCGTTCGCATCAAACCATGCATTTTCTGCATCGTGTGCCCTGAGTGCATTGATAATGTGGAATACCATCGATAACAGAATGATTCCCATACCAAATGCAACTGCGACGATAAACACCGTGTTCAGCTTTCCAATAAACGGAAGGTTCGTCATATGTGAGATCGGCCTCAGCCATTTCGCCTCAATGATATCTTCAAATCCGAAAATACTTCCGAACATCCATCCAAAGAATGTTGAAAATAATCCGGCAACCGATACGATTCCTGCAAGGTTCAATTTTTTCCACTTATAGAGGATTGCTCCCCCGAGAAACAGGCAGAGTCCCTGCCCTACATCTCCAAACATTGCCCCGAAGATGAATGTATAAGTCAGCGCAACAAAGATCGTCGGATCCATCTCATTGTGAGCCGGCAGTCCGTACATCTTAATAAACATCTCAAACGGCTTAAAGATCTTTGGATTTTCAAGCTTAGTCGGAGGTGCTCCGAAATATCCGGAATTATCCTCCTCGACAAAGATAAAGATATTCGGGTCATTCTTGACCTCTTTTAAGAGCGATTCCACATCCTTTTCTGCCATCCATCCGCACAGAATATAGAAATCCTCATGCTGATCCTCCACGCAGGCTGCAACCTTGCGGACATCAAAGTTCTCACAGAGCATCTCGAGCCGGTTTCTTGCTGCCAGAAGTCTCTCTGCCTTCTTTGTCAGCACTGACTTGATCTCATCATCGATCCCATTGATCTTCGCAGTGACCTCTTCAATCTCCTTCTCTAATTTCTGGTACGCTTCCTCTGTATTTCCCTGGTATTCATCCGGCAGATAGATCCGCTCAAAGTGCAGTGACTGGAAAATAGCGTCGGTCTTATCAGCCGCCTTATTTGCCACAAAGTACACTCCGTACACATAGCTGTCGTCCTTTCCGCCTTCAATGAACAGCGCATCCATATCGCTGTATACATATTTCTCAAGACGGTGGTAATAATCTACCGGGACTCTTCCGAAGCGGAACTTAATATAACGGAACTGGAGAACGTTGTGCAGATTGAAATTCAGCGGGCGGAACGGCGCAAGCGCAAGCAGACGTTCTCTTAACATCTCGCGTTCTACTTTCCAGTCATTTTCCTTTGCACGCAGTTCCATATAATCGTGATTGGCATCCCGCACCGTGTGAAATATCTCTTCCACAGAAAGTTCCGGCTCTTGTTCCGGCTTCTGATCCTTAATATACGCTGTCAGCTGGTTTGCCTTTTCTAATGCTTCCCGGTACGGGTTGATCTCTGCAAACGGCTGAAGATTTTCTGTCGTTTTCAGCTCAGAAAGCGCATTTTCCAGTTGGATCTCGTATTTGGAAAGATACTGGTCAGTTACACGGTCGATGTCATTTTTCGGTCCTGTAATGCTTATGAACTTCATCTTTACTATCATTTCTGTATAACACCTCCTGTATAATCTAATGTTTCTTTCGGCGTCAATCCATAACGGATACATTCTAATGTACTGGTCAATCGCTTAATCTCCTCTTCCTTCAGGAACAGGTATGTGTTAATTGAAGCAATGGAATATGGATTCCGTCTCTCATCCACCGTATACAAACGCTGGATACAGTCAAAGTAAACTCTCTCGATCGTATGTTGATCATCAAAATCATACTTCTTTACATAATAAGTGCTGGCGACATGCGTGATGAACTCTTCCACCGAAGCAGTCTCCACCAGTTCCTTCATCGTATCCCGGTGTAACTTAAAGTGAATCGGGATGATCATTGAATAAATATCTGCCGGCTGCATCTTGAAATACTTTTTCGCACGGTAGATCCACTGGAGATTTAAAAGATCGATCTTAGAGCCGATATCCCTTGTAAAAATCTCCAGCTCACTCTTCTTTAAGACTTTCTTTTTCTCCTTCCACAGTGTCGTATAGTAATACAGATCCAGCGCCAGATCATAGTCAAACAGCGTGGACGCATTGGAATCTCTGAGCTTCCGGAGCGGTTCATAATACTCAGTTCCCTGCAGGTTGTCCACAAACTCCTCAATCGTTCTGGAAGTAATCAGCTTTTCAATCGAAATCTGTGAATATCTGTCAAAAAAAGTACGCTTATAATTCAGATCAAACGGCTGGTCATAATGATTAAAAATGATCCGCAGACAATAATTGATCAGATCGACTTCATATCTCTTCAGATACAACTTCAAAAACTTCCGCACTTCAATTCCTGAAAAACGGTAAAGTCTTGAATAATCGTCATAGAGCGACTGGATCAGTATCTTCTCCACATCTCCACGGTGGAGTTTATTCTCATCGATCTGGGCAAAATCATCCGCATACGCCGAATGTTTCTTCAAATAAGCGACTACTTCTGGTACATTGTGGAGCGCTGATATTTCCTCAAAATTCTTATCAGACAAGAGCTTTGATCTCATAGCACGTATCTTTGTAGTGATTCCACTATATACAAGCAAATTTCCCATGTCCTATACCTCAGTTATACGTTTTATGATCTCCTGCGCATACCGCTCATGCTCCAGCTCATATTCTCTCTTGTATGCATTGATCGTCTTTTCACTTTCCTCTTTGAGCCGTTCCAGCTCTGAGTCCATGCTTCCCTGCATACCGGCACGTATTTCACTTAGTTTCTTTTCTGTATCCGCAGCGAGTTCACGGTCAAACTTGTCCGTCTTTTCCTTCATCTGCTCATCAAGTATCTGCTTCTGTTCCTCTGCATGCTGCACGATCAGTTCTGCCGCAGATTCTACTTCTGACAGTTTACTAATAATTGAATCCATACTCAGCCTCCCTTTCCTTATTTTATTTTTTATCTATTGTATTATCATACTCTCATTTCCGAAAATATCCATCGGGAAAATAAACAAATTTATTTTTTGACGTAAAATTTCTTTTGTATAATTTCACACCCGCTCTTTCTTGATTTTCTTTGTTTTTTCATGCAAAAATGGTATAATGAAATCCGATTTGAAATAAAAGGAGAAAAAACTATATGAGACTTAGAAATATACCGCATGCAGATGATGTGATCCTCGCGCACTCTGCAGCGATCAAAAACGAGACTGAGCAGAAAGGGCACTGGCATGCGTTATTCGGAAATGCCAACCCGGTCCACATCGAGATCGGTATGGGAAAAGGGCAGTTTCTTCTGACTCTCGCAAAGCAGAATCCTTCTGTCAACTACATCGGGATCGAGCGCTATTCCAGCGTTCTCCTGCGCGCCCTTGAAAAACTGGACTCCGAGGAATATCAGGAACTGACAAACATCCGTTTTATCTGTATGGACGCGACAGATCTCCCAGATGTATTTGAACCGGGAGAAGTCGCGAAGATTTACCTGAATTTCTCCGATCCGTGGCCGAAAGCCCGCCATGCAAAGAGGAGACTGACTTCCAAAGAATTTTTTGCCCGCTATGATAAAATACTCGCAGCAGACGGCACGGTAGAATTCAAGACGGATAACCGTCCGCTCTTTGAATTCTCTCTGGAACAGGTGGAAGAAGCCGGCTGGACACTGAATGCCCACACCTTCGACCTTCATCACGATCCTGCTATGAATGAAGGAAATGTGATGACCGAATATGAACAGAAATTCTCATCGATGGGCAACCCGATCCACAAACTGATCGCATCACGCAGTTCTTCCCCATGCATATAGTAAGAAGAAAAGGAGTCTTTTTATGAAATGCTGCGACCGCATAAAGTGCAGAATGAATTGCTGTCTGTATGATAAGCCGTTTTTAAACCGGAAACTCTGCACGATCCGCAGATCCTGCGCTGAAGTATATCAGATTCTGAATGCAAAATGCCGGTGTTCCGGAGGTGATTCTCATGGCTGCTGCCCTCGCAGATGACTTTTTCCGACTGCATATTCTGGAAGAAGAACAGCCGGTACTTGTCGTCTTCTTTGCATCCTGGTGTCCGAAATGCAGTATGATGTTTCCTCTTGTGGATGAGATTGAAAGCGACTTTGCCGGAAAACTGAAAGTCATCCGGCTTGACACAGAAAAATATGAGAAACTGACAAAGGAATGCGGGATCGAGATCGTACCCACATTCCTTCTTTTTTCTCATGGAGAGGCGCTCGGCATGATGAACGGTATCCTTTCAAAGCAAGTCCTGAAAGACCGTATCCGGGAAATGCTCTCCTGAATTTTCTCAACTATTTTTTCTAAATGAATTTTTGAATCTTATTCCGGACTGTTAAAATTCAAATACTGCCACACCATATGGTGGAAGATCGTAGCCGATAGAATACGGTCTTCCATCACATTCCTGCTTCTTCGGTTTATAGACGAGCGGCCGTTCTGCACCACTTCCCCCGTACTGCTTGTCATCACTGTTGAGTACCAGTTTCAGCTGTTTCCTTCTGGATACTCCCACACGGTAATCCGGTCTTGCCACTGGTGTAAAGTTGCATACAAACAGTAGATTTTTCTTGTGATCTTTCGAGTGTCTGACAAAGCTGAAGATGCTTCTCTCTCTGTCATCCGCATTGATCCACTCAAATCCTTCCGGCATGACATCGCATTCATATAACGCCTTGTTCTTCTTATATAAATGGAGCAGATCCCTTGTAAATGCCTGGATCTGTCTGTGTTCCTCCTCCGCAAGCAGATACCAGTCTAATTCTCTCTCCTCACTCCACTCTCTGAGCTGAGCAAAATCCTGCCCCATAAACAGCAGCTTTTTGCCGGAATGCCCCATCATAAATGCATAGCCTGCCTTTAAATTTGCAAACTTGTCAAATCCAAGTCCCGGCATCTTATTGATCATAGAACATTTCAAGTGGACAACTTCATCATGCGAAAGTACAAGCACATATTTCTCACTGTACGCATAGCTCATCGCAAATGTCATCTGATTGTGACAGCCTTTCCTGAAATATGGATCCAGCTTCATATATTCTGTAAAGTCATGCATCCATCCCATATTCCATTTCAGACTAAAACCAAGTCCGTCATATTCCGGCTCTGCGGTCACTTTCGGCCATGCTGTCGATTCCTCCGCGATCATCATCGCCCCTTGATTTCTTCCAAGAACAACCGAATTCAGATGTTTGAAAAATTCTATCGCTTCCAGATTTTGATTTCCGCCATACTTGTTCGCGATCCACTGGCCATCTTCCTTTCCATAATCCAAATAAAGCATAGACGCAACCGCATCCACCCTGAGCCCGTCCACATGGAACTGCTCGATCCAGAATAATGCATTCGCGATCAGGAAATTCTTGACCTCTGCCTTTCCATAATCAAAAATCTTCGTTCCCCAGTCCGGATGTTCCCCCTGCTTCGGATCTGCATACTCAAATACCGCTGCTCCGTCAAAATTGGCAAGCCCGTGTGCATCCTTCGGGAAATGTGCCGGAACCCAGTCGAGGATCACCCCGATCTTATTCCTGTGGAAATAATTGATCATATACGCAAAGTCTTCCGGTGTTCCATAGCGGGAAGTCGGTGCATAATAGCCGGTCACCTGATATCCCCAGGAACCATCGTATGGATACTCTGCGATCCCCATCAGTTCAATGTGCGTATAGCCCATTTCTTTTATATAGGCAGCCGCCTCATGGGCAAATTCCCGGTAGGAATAAAATCCATCCTCATCTTCTCTCGGATGGCGCTTCCACGAACCGATATGCGCCTCGTAGATTGATACCGGCTCATGATTATGATCCCATGTTTCCCGGTCCTTCATCCATTTGCTGTCTGTCCACTTCAGATTCTCAATATCCACGATCCTGGAAGCAGTCCCCGGTCTTACTTCCGCATAGTTCGCAAATGGATCCGCCTTATATAAGTACTCTCCCGTTTTTGTTCTGATACAGAATTTATATAACATCCCTTCTTTTGCTTCCGGTACGAAACAGTCATAGATTCCCAGAGGTTCCTGCCTCTTCATCGGACTGGCAGTTCTGTCCCACTGGTTAAACTCACCGATAACAGATACCTCCTGCGCGTGAGGCGCCCACACTGCAAAATAGATTCCCTCTTTTTTGCCTTTCTTTGCCTTATGCGCACCCAGCTTTTTGTAAATCTCATAGTGTGTGCCCTGCCCAAATAGATATTGATCCAGCTCTCCTATCTCATATGACATTTTCGCATTCTTTTTCGTTGCTTTTCCCATATCATTCACCTTTCCAGTCCATTTACTGATATTTCTTTCATTATACTTTACGCCCACATAAAAAGAAAGAGTTTTGACAATTTTTCACCTTGTCAAAACTCTTTTTTTGTGATTTTTCCCTAAAAACAATTCCGCTTTTCCGGAAAACTACTTATCTTTTGTTCTCCTATATCTGCCGATTTTCTTCACAGACAAACTTAAATATTAAAATCTTTCTCAGATAAGATCACGCGGTCCGCATCATCTCTTCCTTTGCCCAGCACTCTCTTTACGATCTTCTTTACATTCGTCTTCTGGACATGCTCGATCGCCTCATCCATGATCTCCTTCACTTCTGATACTGTCACAACATGATCTTCTCTCTGAAGCATATCGATCCGGCTGTACAGTGCAAGGATACCAACTTCGTCAATCTTAAAGCCATTTTCCTTCGCATATGTCTGACCAAATGTAACAAGTTCGTCATTGATAAAGATCGGCACTTCCAGTCGGGATGTAAATTTACGTCTAAATTCCTTATTGGAAGATAACAGACGATCCAAAGGCTTTCTCTGCTCTTCCAGAACGATCAGAAGCTCTCCGGTATCTCTCTCCATCGCCTTGTTCAGACGCTGGACCGTCTTCTCATTCATTCTTCCCGCCTTCTCAATGATCAGGGCGCCGCCATATAACTTCGATACGATCTCTTTGATCTTTTTCTTATTCAGAGAATCTCCGGTAATGATCGCAACTTTTCCCTGCTTCAGCTTTCTCTGCTTCTGGATCGCTTTGACAACATCCACAGCGAGTACCGTTTTACCAGAGCCCTTTCGTCCGATGATCAGTAAGTTTCCAGTCTTTGATGTACCCTGACGGTTTGTGCACTGCTTATCCTGCTCCAGAACGTCTACAAGCTGTTCGCTCATACCTCTTACCGGAACAAAGTAAGAGAACAATTTCTTCTGTTCCTCTGTCAGCCCGGCGCGAAGTCCTACCTCACTCTGTGCTTCCAGATCATATTTTGCCTGAACCGTAAATCCGGTTGTTCCCTGTCCAAAAGTCCCTGTAGCTCCCAGTGCATTTGCGATCTCATCTACCGGGATCTTGCCCGTCTTACCGGTCGCCGCCGCTTTTGCCACTTCAATCCTTGAAAGAGGAACCGTCTCATTTAAAAGATCGAAATCATCGTCATCCTCTTCATCCTCTTGCACTCCCTGCTTCTCCCGCTCGAAAGCGGCGATCTCTTCCTCAAAGTCACTGATGTCATATCCGTCTTCTACTTCTTCAAAATCATCTGGATTGAAATCATCGCCCACATCTTCCGGATATACTGTCCCATCTATGTCTGAATTTTCCAGAAACTCCTCCTGCTCCTCATACAATTCCGGTTCTTCCTGAAAATCAGAATCTATTTCTTCCATGTCTTCGTCAATATCCATCCCCGGTTCTTCCCCTGGTATCTCTACTGGCAGGCCAGCTTCCTGCCCTCCCGGAATCTCTTCTTCAAATATCTCCGTTGTGTCAGCTGACTCTTCTGTGATTCTCCGGATTTCTTCCTCATCCAATTCAGGGATATCAAGTTCTTCAAACTCTTCTAACTCTTCCTCAATCTCGTCGTCAAAACATTCTTCAAAATCTTCTTCATCGAACGTCTGCTCTTCGGCCGGCTCTTCTGAAATCAGCTGCATATCTTCCGAAACAGCTTCACTTTCGTCCGCTTCTACTACATTTTCCTCTGCAGCATCGTTTCCTTCCAGTTCTTCCATCAGTAATCGGACATCCTCAGGTGTTGCAGTCTCCGGCTCTGGTCTTAATTCTACAATCTCCTTCTCTGCCTCCTGCCTTTTCTGTTCGATAACTTCCATCACTTCTTTTTGCTTTTCTTCCCAGCTTGCAAGAATCTCTTCAATCTTCAGTTGCCCTGTGGCCTGCTTTTCAAATTGCAGTTCCCCTGCCTCCGCAGTCATATTTGCTGCCGGAACAGCGGAAGCATCCATCTGACTCTCCCGTAATTTTTGAACAAACTTCTGCCCCGGTGTCATCGGTCCTCCCGGTTTCTGGTCATACTTTTCCTGCTGCAACGGAGTGAGCGGCTTATATTTCATCTTCAGTTCCATCGCCTGATAAACATATTTTCCTTCACTGAACCAGAGAATCAAGTCATCACACTCTTCCAGACACTCTGTGATCATTCCTGCCTCATCATACAGCCGGGCAAGCTCATATGCCCATTTTTCTATATATTCTACCCGTTTAAACTCTTCTAATATTTCTATTTGCTCTGCGATAGGTGCGTTTTGGGCTTTCAATATTTTATAATGCAGAATATACTGATTCGGATCTTTTGGAGCAACTGTCATGAACTCTTCATAGCATTCTACCGCTTCTGAAATCTCTCCCAGCTTCAACGCCAGAATTCCTAACCGGTATATGATCTTTCTGCTTCCCGGGGTGCGATCATATGCGATGAATAAGACATCGCGGCTTTTCTCATACTTTTCATTCTGCTCGTAAATCTCACTTACAGAACAGAGCATAGACGCATTTTTTACTTTACGCCAATCAATCGTATCTGCAATCTCCATCGCCTTCCCATATGCTTTTTGTTCCATATACTCGAGCATTTGCTCTGTTTTTACGCGATATTCATATTTATCCAATACAATCACCTCATCTATTATAATTTACTTCCCATTCTCATATTTGCTTACTCCAATACTATCATAGTTTATCACACCAACTCCGTTCTGTCAAAAAAGAATCTCCTGTAAGCAAAAAGACAGCCATTATAATTTTCTCTCAAATTATAATGGCTATCTAAATCTTATCTTTATTCATCCTATTTATTCTCAGCGGAGAAGCTAACAATCTCTGTTCCTGCCGGCCTTCATTCTTTTTATTTTCAATCTCTGATTGATTTCCATTTTTTCAAGGTCTCCGATTCCAAAATCTTCGATACCATTTTCGCGTTCGCTTTTTTATAATCGGATTCTTTTCCTCCTTCAAATCATTTCATATCAATATCTTTTCTCGCTACTCATATAAAATCAATTCTCTCTTTACCGATTATATCTGCAATTCTTGCTATTCTAGTGGATGTTTCTTTACACATCTTCTAAAATTTCAGAACTTTTGTGGTCTTTTTTCTATTCAATATGTTTTGCAATTCTAAATCATATGGTAGCTTTTCTTTCTCCGATTACTTTCTTCATTATTTTTCATCATTGAACTATCTATGATAAAGGCCGTTCTTGCAGGAACTTCTCTTTGCCCGACCACTCACATATTGAATTGTAAACGATGTCATATCCAATGGTAACAGCCTCCTTCCGATCTTTTCCATCCTCTGAAATCTTTTTAAAGTCTTCATGATCAAAACTCTCACTTTTTCTTTTATACTAACAGATATCTGCTTTTAAATTTTCTGGATTACTTCAAAAAACTTTTTCTGCTTTTATCTGTCATATTCAAATTCTTCTAGAATCTTTAGAAAATTTTGTATGAAAATTACTTTTTAAATTTCTTTGGATTTCTTTTGTTGAGTTTATAATACAACTAGTTTTCTGTTTTGTCAATAGTTTCTTTCTATATTTTTTTATTTTTCTTTTTCTTTTATATTATTATCTGTTTTCTTATTATTTTCAGCTTTATTTTCTTTTATTTTTACTCTACATCTCCTATGGCATATCATCCAAACAAGGATATAAGGATGCTCTTTTTTATCCCCTTCTTCTCAGGCTGCCCCTGTTGTTTTTTCTAAAACGTTTCACACTGCACGGTTTGTTCCATCACTTGCTCAAGTTCTGATTGTAAACTTATTTTTATTTTAAGTTGACAATATCTATCCTGCAATTTATAATAAAGTTCATCCACGGGCATACAGACACTTTTTATCCCATATATCATCCCCTTGATTCTACTATTGGGAGTGTCAGATCCCGTATACTTTATCTCAGAGAAAGGATTTCTACTATTATGAATGCATCATCTACACCAACCGTTACCCATCCACAGACCAACACCAGAACCCTTGTGCGGATCGCGCTTGTCACTGCAGTCACATGTATTCTGGCGCCACTCTCGATCCCTCTGCCATTCAGCCCGGTCCCGCTGTCTCTGACCAACTTCGTTCTGTATGTCAGCATCTTCCTGCTTGGCTGGAAATCTGCCACGATCAGTTATCTTGTCTATCTGCTTCTTGGGACCGTAGGTCTCCCGGTCTTCTCCGGATTCGCAGGAGGTCTTGGAAAACTCGCAGGTCCAACCGGAGGATACCTTGTCGGGATGATTTTTCTCACCATTCTCTCTGGTTTTATTGCAGAACGCTGCAGCAGAAAACCGGTGATCATTTTTCTTGGAATGCTGCTTGGCTCTGCAGTAAATTACTTATTCGGAACGCTCTGGCTCTGCATGCAGCTCCATCTTTCCTTCCTGGAAGGTCTGATGACCGGAGTCGTTCCTTATATCGTATTTGATATCATAAAAATGGTGATCGCACTTATCATCGGAATCACAGTACAAAAGCGGCTGAAACATCTTCTATAACCCGTTTACTTTTGTCAGAGTCCTCGGAAGCGCGTCTTTGGAATTTTTCCACGGTTCATCTTTAAATCGATAATCAAACTTATCGATAAACCAGCTGAGATCGTCCCGCACGCGCTTCATATTCTCCAGATAAAGCTGATTTAATTCTTCTAGAAACGAGTCCATCAGAGCACCTCCAAGTCTCTCCGGCGCCATCTCATATAACATCCCATAATGTTTTGTACAAAATCCTTTTGAAGAAGCGAATAACTTCCGAAAATCTTCTTCCTTCTTATATAGATGAAAAATCGTACCAAGATAGTCATGAAACGTCTTTTCAATCTTATCACACACAAAACAGGACTGCTCCAGTTCTCCAATATATGCTGCCAACCCGGAAGGCTCTGTCTTTTTCCGAAAAAAGGATGCCTGCTTTACAGGTTCTTTCTGTCTCTGTTCCACCTCTTTGATAAAATGATCCATATGCGTCTTATAGATCAGTGCAAGTCCGAGCCGGTCCGGCATCTCATTTAACATCGCCGCATGCCTTGCACAAAATCCAACTTTATCACTCTCTTCTCTCCGCTCACTTACCATGTAAGTCGATGGACGCAGCGTATAATCAAGCGCCTCCTGCTCCAGCTTATGATAAATATTGCAGAGAGGACACTCGCAGTCCTCTCGAAACGCATCATTTACCGGAATTGTGTATAGTTTTTCTTTCATCTCTCTTCTCCTCATCCTGACTCAGAGTACAGCACATGCCGTCCTTCCCCTAACACGGACAACTCACAGCATCCTGCATCACTTATCGTTCACGGCATGACGCAGTATGCCGGCAGTTCTGCTCTCTATAATAATTGATCAGACAGCCGCTCTGAATGATCTCTCTCTCATGATCCGTCAATTCTCCAAGACGGAATGTGATCTCCTGAAGCTCTTCCTTTACGATGTAGGCTGTGATCTGATCCGCTTTCTCTTTTATTTTTTCTAAAATATCCGGGATAAAAATGTAATCCCCCGTATGGAACGGTAAATCTTCTTCCCCGGCTTCTGTCAGCAGCGGCAGCATCCCCCAGTTGATCAGATTGGACCGATACCGTTTTGTGGCGTATTCCCTGGCAATATTTGCCCATCCGCCAAGCACCTTCTGGCAGGATGCCGCCTGCTCCCTTGCCGATCCATCCCCCGGTTTTACTGCAAAGATAGTGCTTCCAATCCCAAGTGTGCCTGCACCTGCCTGCGGATATTTCTTCCGCACAACATCCATCACCCCGGTAAGTTCTCCCAGCACTTCCAGCGGGCATTGTCCCTTCTCGATGGCTTTCTGCGCTCTCTGCACTTCCTTTGCCTTTCCCACATAATCCGGATCCTTTCTGGACAAAGCAAATTCTGCCAGACCGAGTGGATTCGATCTATAAGAAGAAGTTTCCCCGGACGGTATCAGTTCATCCGTCGTCGTTACCGGATCATGAATCTCGGATACGACCTTCAAAAGCAGATGTTCCGGGAGAGCTGGCATCTCCGGCCAGTCTTTGATATTAGGACCAAGCTTGATCTGTACCGAAGGATCGGCGATCCCTTTGCTGTCAAAAACACGGTTCGCATAAATATTTCGGTCAAAATGATATTTTGGCGCCTGGTACTCTCTGTCCATCATCTCTGCGGCCGACGTCAGATATCCTTTGTTCGCGGCTGTTGCTGCAATGGATCTGGCATCCATCAGCGCCACAGAAGCAATCTGTCCATTCTGAAGCTTCGAGCCCTCACGGTTTGGGAAATTCCTTGTAGAATGCCGGATGCTGAGCGCTCCATCAGACGGAGTGTCCCCAGCTCCGAAACACGGACCACAGAACGCTGTTTTCAGAACTGCTCCTGCTTCCATCAGTTTCGCGGCTGCCCCATTTTTCACTAATTCCATATAGATCGGCATACTTGCCGGGTAAATGCTCAGCGTGAATGCATCTGCTCCAATGCTGCATCCAGAAAGGATGTCCGATGCCGCACATATATTTTCAAATCCACCGCCTGCACAGCCTGCAATGATGCCTTGTTCCACATAAAGCTTTCCATCCCGCACCTTTTCCTGCAGGGAAAAATTCACTGCTCCTCCAAGACTTACTAACGCCTTTTGCTCGACATCATGTAGGATTTCTCTGAGATTCTTGTTCAGTTCCCGGATCGTATAGGTATTGCTCGGATGAAACGGCATCGCGATCATCGGCTCAATCTTGCCAAGATCTACATACACCATCCCATCATAATATGCCATTTCCCCCGGAGTCAGTTTTCTGAACTCCTCTTTTCTTCCGTGTGTTTCATAAAATTCCTCGATCACAGCATCTGTTGTCCAGATTGAAGAGAGACACGTCGTCTCCGTTGTCATCACATCAATTCCGATCCGAAAATCAGCGCTCAATCTCTCTACTCCCGGTCCCACAAATTCCATTACGCTATTATTCACATAGCTGTTTGCAAAAGTTGCCTTAATAATGGCAAGCGCGACATCCTGCGGGCCGGTTCCAACCGGAGGCTCCCCATCCAGATAGACAGCGATGACCTTCGGCATCCGAATGTCATAGGTCTTATCCAGCAGCTGTTTGACAAGTTCAGGGCCGCCTTCTCCGACCGCCATCGTCCCAAGCGCCCCATAACGCGTATGACTATCAGATCCCAGAATCATCTTTCCCCCTCCAGCCAGCATCTCTCTCGCATATTGGTGGATGACAGCCTGGTGCGGCGGGACATAGACCCCTCCATACTTCTTTGCACAAGTCAGTCCAAACATATGATCATCTTCGTTGATTGTTCCGCCGACTGCACACAGACTGTTATGGCAGTTTGTCAGCACATATGGAATCGGAAACCGTTCCAGCCCCGATGCTCTGGCTGTCTGAATGATTCCCACAAAAGTAATATCATGCGAGGTCAGCTTATCGAACTTAATCTGAAGATTCTCCATATCGGAAGAAGTATTATGCGCTTCTAAAATGCGGTATGCGATTGTCTGCTTCGCCGCTTCCTCTTTGAAAGCAGCATGCCCCATTCTGCATTCCAGTTCCTTTGCACTCTCTGTTCCTTCTTCTACAATCTCCACTCCATTTAACAGATAAACTCCCCGGTCATATAATTTCACCATACGCAGCACCTCCCGTATATTGCACAGTTGTCTGATTTTTCAAAGTTATATTGTTCCATTATAGACTTATCTGTTATTTATTGCAATAGAGAATATTATCAAGATAATATTTGATACAATTCCAACCTGCCAGATTTTTATCTGGTATCTTCCAAAACAATTTATCCTCCCCTGACAAAGAGCCATTTTTCATCTCTTTTGATAAAATGCTAAAAAGCCTTTAAGTACTGAGTATCCTATGTGAATGATTCTCTGCACTTAAAGGCTTTGTTATGATTCGCTATTTACGCTGTCAGAATTACTCTTGAACGTATGGCATTAAAGCGATATGTCTTGCTCTCTTGATTGCTACTGTAAGAGCTCTCTGATGTTTTGCACAGTTTCCTGTGATTCTTCTTGGAAGAATTTTTCCTCTTTCAGAAACATATTTTCTTAATTTTGCTACGTCTTTGTAATCGATTTCGTTGTTTTCTTTACCGCAGAATACACAAACTTTTTTTCTTCTGCGTCCGCCTCTTCTCTTCATTGGAGAATCTGCTTTGTTACCTTTATCGTAAGCCATTGTGGTATTACCTCCTATATTTATACAAATCTACTCATTGTATCGTCTAACTGAATGGTAATTCTTCATCAATTCCATCTGGAATGTTCATGAACCCATCTCCGATATCTGCACTCGGAGCCGGTGATGGACTTGGACTTGCCTGACGATAGCTTCCCATGCTGCTCTCGCTTGCAGCTTTGCTCTCAGCAAATTCCTGATCTTCTACAACAACATCTGTTGTGTAAACTTTCACGCCATCTCTGTTTGTGTAGCTTCCCGTCTGAATACGGCCGCTTACAACAACCTTTAATCCCTGGCGGAAATATCTCTCTGCAAACTCAGCTGATTTTCCGAAAACTACGCAGTTGATAAAGTCGGCAGTTGCCTCTCCGTCACGCTTAAAGCGGCGGTCTACTGCTAATGTATATCTTGCAACAGCAGTTGCGCTGTCACCTTGTGAATATCTCACTTCTGGATCTCTTGTCAGACGTCCCATCAAAATTACTTTATTCATACGATTTATCCTCTTTTCTCTATGCTTCTTGTTTTACGCATAAGAATCTGATAACGTTTTCCATGATACGCATTCTGCTCTCAAGCTCTGCCGGAACAGTAGAATCAGATTCAAAGTGGATGAAATAGTAATATCCTTCTTTCATTTTCTGAATTTCGTAAGCTAATCTTTTCTTACCCCATTCATCAACGTCTGTCACATTTCCACCGAAACGAGCGATAAGCTCTTTTACTTTTTCGATTACTCCTGCTCTAACGTCATCTTCAACTTTTGCGCTGACTACAACAGCTAATTCATACTTGTTCATGTTCTTGCACCTCCTTATGGTCTCTTGGTCCCTGAACCTTGTCAGGAACAAGGAAATATCGTTCGCGGACGTTTGTCTGCAAACAACAATATATCACAAGTCAATACTTTACCATAGAATCCCCTTTATTTCAAGCGTTTTTTCTAATTTCTTTTGTGTTTTTTTCTACCAGTTTTCTTGCGATCATGATCTGATGTCCACACCCCGCACACTTCAGCCGAAAGTCCGCTCCTACACGCAGAACTTCCCACTCATAGCTGCCGCATGGATGCTTCTTTTTCATACGGATAATGTCCCCGACTTCATATATATTCGCCATCTGTCCTCTCTCCTCTTCTTTTCACCTATTATTTTGCCGCCTGCTTTTGCTCTACTGTTCACTGACCTTTACAGCCTGCACAACAAAGCGCTCCTCGTCCGCAACATTTGTGCAGGTGGAAAGGGTCACGATCTGCGATGCGGCAGTGATCTCCACAGTTGGAGCATACAGCGATGTCTGCCTGATCGTGTTGATATAATTTAGAAATTCTTCGTCTGACTGAAATGCAAACTGATAATTTACCGCGGTTTCTTCCACAACGCCTGCCACAAAAATCTGATATTTTGCTTCTTTGCCATCTGGGGTATAAATATAAAAATATGGATATTTTTCAAAAAAATCCTGCTCCTTATACTTCAGAAGCTGTGCAAACATTGTCCCATTCTTCATGTTATGACCGTAAATGATCGTATTCCGGTCTGTAAATGTCCCGGTATTATCTTTATCTACGAAGAGTGTCCCCAGCTTATTGTCATTTGCCTCAAATGTCCTTGTCAGATATTCTTCATTATCTCTTCCTTTTACAACCGGGTAACTGATCTCTGCAGGCTCCTCAAACCGGATCCATCCGACGGTGTCCGGATTCATTTGCTGCAAGGTTGCAAAATCTACGGTAAATTCCTGCTTTGGCAACACTTCTTCCCCTGTTTTCTCCTCCTCAGGTGCTTCCTCGATCACAAGCTCTCTGATTTCTTCGTATTCTTTCTCGCCTTCTTTATACTCCGAAAAAATCTGATAAAGCTGGTATCCTGAAAACAGAAATACACATACTGCCAGTATCAGCACCAGATTGCTCAACAGCCCCGATTTTTTCTTTTTTCTTCTTTTCCCTGATCTTTCTTGTCTTCTCTCCATAATTTCTTTCTTCTCATCTCCCAGACACACGGTATTTACTAGTTGGAGTGTAGCACATTCATAGTCTGATTGCAATTCCTGATTCCTCTGAAATTTTTCTTTATAAGAATATAAAAATCCCGGAAATACTTTTTTCGCAAAAAGTATCTCCAGGATTTTTATAATGAATTTTTCTCTGCCGGATCTGTGTTTTTTACTTTCGGCTGTCACATGGTTTTTCTTACTCTTCTATCTTGCTGATCAACGCAGGTAATTCCCCCATATTCTGGATGACATAATCTGCCCCTGCTTTCAAAAAAGTCTCTCTTACCTTTTTGATCTGTGCTTCTCTTTCCTCGTTGGAAAGCTGACTATATTCTTCTTCAGACAGCGCCATCTCAGAACTTCCCTCGATCACTCCTACAGAGATCACTCCTGCATGTTTCCCCTCTTTCACATCGGAAACGGTATCCCCGACTTTGATCACATTCTCTGTAGCTGTAATTCCAAGCACTTCCATATTTTTAAAGATCATATAAGGATACGGACGTCCTGCATTTCCCACAGCATTTGGGCTGAACCATACATCCGGCTCATATCCTGCCTTTCTTGCTCCTCTGGTCACGATTTCCATCATTTCGTCTGTATATCCCGTCGTAGAGCCGATTTTAATCCCTCTCCTGCGAAGTTCTTCCACAGTCTCAAGTACATATGGCTTTGGATCTGTGAACTGGTCAAGGATCCCCATCAGCTTTTCCTCAAACATTCCGTACATCTTATCGATGTCCGTCTCATCTGGTTCTCTTTTGTATTTTTCCATCCAGAGAGCATGGATGCGCTCCATCTGGAGCATTGTCTTGATATGATCTCGCTTTAACATTCCCATTGGCTCTCTTACTTCCTCTGTTGTCGGCTCAATCCCAAAGTGACGAAATACTTCAACAAATGCCTGCACCGGTGCAAAGCATCCGTAATCTACCGTTGTTCCTGCCCAGTCAAAGATTACTGCCTCTATGTTTCCCATATTATTTTTCCTCCAAAAATTCTTTGATGATCGCAGATACCTTTTCGATGTCTTCCTGATAAATTTCCCCAATATTTCCGATGCGGAAGGTGTCTGCCTCTGTTACTTTCCCAGGATAGATCGCATATCCTCTCTCTTTAATATAATCATACATTTCTGCAAAAGAAAATGTATGATTTTCCGGATATAAAAATGTTGTGATGATCGGACCCTGATATTCCTCATCGATATAAGTCTTGATCCCAAGTTCTTTCATTCTCTGGATCAGAAGCCGGTTGTTATCATAATAGCGTTTGCTTCTCGCCTCGATTCCGCCTTCTTCCTCCATCTCCTCAAGCGCTTTTGCAAATGCCAGTACTACATGTGTCGGGGAAGTGAATCTCCATTTTCCGTCTTTATCCATAGTCTTCCACTGATCGTAGAGATCTAGTGACAAGCTTCTCGCTTTTCCTTTGCTTTCCAATAATTTCTCCTTATTTGCAATGACAAAAGAAAATCCCGGAACTCCCTGGATACATTTATTCGCACTGCTCACGATAAAGTCGATCCCCCACTCTCTGACCGGGATATCCACTCCTCCGAAGCTGCTCATCGCATCCACGATAAATGTCAGCCCTTTTTCTTTCACAACTTTTCCAACTGCCTCAATATCATTTAAAATACCGGAAGTCGTCTCTCCATGCACCATTGCCACATGCGTCACTGACGGATCTTGTTCCAGGATTTCTCTGACTTTTTCTGCATCCGGTACCTTATAATATACCTGGTGATAAGAAGTATAGGAAATACCTGCATGTTCCGCAATATCTTCCATACGCTCTCCGTAAGCGCCATTTGTAATGATCAGAAGTTTCTCACCATCTCCGATCACGCTTGTGAGAACAGACTCTACTCCAAAGGTCCCGCTGCCCTGCATCAGTACAACTGTATAATCGTCCTCGCTTACATGTGCAAACTCTAAAAGTTTCTTCCGGATATTCAGTGTGATCACTTTATAGTCATCATCCCATGTACAATGGTCAAACATCATCTCTTTTCTTACCGTCTCAGTCGTTGTCAGTGGTCCCGGTGTCAGCAATTTGTAATTTTTCATTTTCATTTCCCTCTCTTTATCAACTTTTCATTTTTATAAATGGTGTATTTTTGTAATGCTATATTTTCTCGTTATTTACAGCGTTCTGAAAACTCCTGGTGCTCCTCCAAAAGTTCTACGGTCAGCGGCTCCGGAAATACCTTCGGACAGGCTGATGCATTCTCTCCGACAAGCGTCTCACCTTCATAGATCGGAAGTGGGTATGTCTTCTGAAATTCTTCTCTTCCATTTTGTATCAGGCATTCTGCCATCTCCATCGCTTTTTCTTTTCGAGGCGTTTCACGCTCTAACACTGCAAGCGATTCTGTCAGGGAGAAGTTTCCTTCCAGTGGATCCACATAGTCTACCGGAAGTCCATTTTCCTTGTCTGCCACCGCCTGATGGCGAAGCCCAAATCCGACAGCCACTTCCCCGGCGCGCACTTTCTTCAGCGGTCCGGAGCCAGAATCCTCAATATGAGGTCCTGCATTTTCATAAATCTGACTGAGGATTTCCGCCCCCTTATCTTCTCCGTATTCGGAAATCACTGCCTGGATCATCAGCCATGCCGTGGAAGAGGATGAGATATCCGTCACAGACACAAGATTTTTGTAAGCCGGATCGGTCAGATCTGCCAGCGACTGTGGAGCCGGAAGTCCCTGCTCTCTCAGAACTTCTGTATTGATCACAAGTGCACCCTCCTGCTTCGTGATCGGTGCATAATATGGCTTTCGTTTTTCCAACGTATCTTTTGAAAGTGTAAGGTCTGCGAACATCTGATGTTCTTCCTGCGCACTGTCAATATAGAACGTGCTCATTGTGATCAGATCTGCCTCCAGGTTCTTCCCTTCTGCAAGGAGTTTTCCTCCCAGTTCTGATGTCCCGAATGACTGTAAAATATATGCTCCTTCAAATCCATTTTCATCCAGTGTTTTCTTGATTGCTGTGATCGCCTCATCATCCGCATTTGAGTAGATGACGACAAGCTCCTTACCGCCCCCTTCTGCCACAGCCGAACCTCCGACGAGCAGAACTGCCGCCGCCAGGATCATAGCGCTTCCTCTTTTCCAGATTTTTTGTTTTCTTATTTTTCCTGCCGCTTTTCTATCCGTTATTTCTTCTTCCTGACCGCTCTTCTGTGCAAGACAGTGAAAGATTCCTTTGAACGCCAGATTGGTCAGAAGCAGCAACAGTGACAGCACGAAAATTTCATTATATTTATTGTAATACTGCAGCTGTTTGATCTTTGTCGTAATCACCATTGTCCGCGCTCCTGCAAGAAAGATCACTGCACTGATCGTTACCATTGCATTGATGAAATAATAACTGAACACTTCTATGATCGTTGCCATCGCATTCGGCGTCACTACGCGGAAGATCGTCTTGATCCAGCTGTCTCCCATCAGCATCGCTGTCGTCTCCCAGGAAGCATTTAACTTTGTCAGAGACTCTTTCATCATCAGATACGGTGTCGCAAAAAAATGGATCACATTACAGATGACAAGAATCGCAAATGTCCCCTGAAGACTTGTCCCGGAAAAACAGAATAAAAATGCCAGACCAAGTACCATTCCGGGAATTGTATTTGTGATCATCGCTGCAGCTTCGATCAGGTTTTTCCATTTTGTACCGAGTCTGCTCCTCGCTGTGACGAGCGCACTTCCATACACGGTCAGCGTCCCCGCAAATGCTGTGAGCAGAGCCACATACAGTGAATTTCTGTATACACCGGATAATTCATGATCTGACAGTACAGACTTGATATGTTCTAACGTAAAGCCGATGTGATACGGCCATTCTTCCACAAACGGAACAAGGAAGATCACCGCAAAGACCGCTAAGATTCCGAGACAGACAAGGCTTCCTGCCAGCCCACATCCGATATCCCTGAATTTATTTTTCCGAAGTTCTATCTCAGAGATCTTGTTATACCGTACATTGTATCTTTCAAGGAAGCGCAGTATAAGAATACTGACGATCGACGGAACAAGCATCAGCATTGCCACGACGGCTCCCCGGTTAAAGTCAGGTACACTTCCAAGCATCTGGTCATACAGAACACCGGCCAGCACTTCATATCGTCCTCCGACTGCTGCCGGGATCCCAAAATCTGTGAAACTCAAGAAAAAAGACTGGACAAACGATGCCGCGAGTGTTCCGAGAAGCGGACGGATCAACGTGATCCAGAATGTCACATATGGTTTGTCCCCCATAATCCTCGACACGACAATATATTTCTTGTCAATATAACTCATTGCATTGAAGATCAGCATAAAACAGACCGGAAGCGTGTAGATTACATATCCTAACAGCAGACCGTTGATCCCATAGATCTCAAACAGCTGTCTTCCCGCCAGCCTTGTCAGAAATCCTTCTTTTCCAAACGAATAGATGATCGCAAATCCATATGTGATCGTCGGGAGGAACATCGGGAGTATCGTAACAGCACGCATGATCTTTTTGAGCGGCTGCGGCACTTTTGTATAGTGGATCGTATAGGCGATCAGAAAGGCGATCACAGTTGTCAGAACGGCTGCCAGTGATGACACCCGGAAACTGTTCCAAATTACTTGTAAAAATCCATCTTCTCTAAGCACTTCCCGATAAAATGCCAGCGTGATGCCATGCTCTCCCAAAAAAGATTTGCCAAGCAGGTGCACAGACGGAACGATCAGAAATATTCCAAACAGAAGAAGTACTGCCGCAAATATGACTGTGATCTCCCGATTCTTCCATCTCTTTGCCATTCTTTGTTTTTTCTGTCCTTTTTTTGCATCCCCTAACATGCAACACTCTCCGGCATCCGCTCTGAAGGCTGTCTGTCAAACAGCGTAAAGATATTATTTCTCTTGATCTCCAGCTGGTTCAGAATAAAGTCCTGCACAAACGGATTCTTCGGATGATGGACAATCTCATCCGGCGTTCCAAACTGTGCGATTCCCCCTTTATTTAAGATCAACACTTTATCAGACAAGGTCAGCGCCTCCTCCGGATCGTGTGTGACGATGATCGTTGTCAGCTGATACTCTCTGGCAATCTTTTTGATCCGGTCTTTGATCGACTCTTTGATGACACCGTCAAGCGCGCTCAGCGGTTCATCCAGCAGAAGGATGCGCGGCTTCATCACCATCGTTCTGGCAAGTGCAACTCTCTGCTTCTGTCCTCCTGAGAGCTGGTCGATCCTTTTATATAAATGTTCCCTCAGACCGAGCAGATCGATCAATTCTTCCACTTCTTTTTGGGTTGAAATCTGTGGTTTATTCCGCAGACCATAAGTGATATTGCTGTATACATTCAGATTCGGAAACAGTGCATAATCCTGAAATACAATGTTAAATCCTCTTTTTTCCATCGGCACATCTGTGAGATCTTCCCCCTGAAATTCAATCTTCCCACTGTCAGCATCCGTAATCCCGAGGATCATATTCAGCAGAGTCGTCTTCCCACAGCCGGATGGTCCAAGAATGGATACAATCTCCCCCTCTTCGATCTCAAGATTGATCTGATCTAAAATTGTCACGTTGTCATATGATTTTCTGATATTTTCCAGTTTCAGCATGTTCAGTTCCTTTCTGCGGCACACCGTGGGTCCGCTTCTATATTTATGTTCATTTGTTATTCATTCAGACAAATGTTATTATAAGGCACGCTGAAATGTCTATCTATCATACAAACATCAAACCTATGTAAAAGGCAGGTAAAATACCTGCCTTACTCTGTCTCCTCCGACTCCAGAATCTTTTCCCATTCTTTCTGTATCTTCTTCTCTACATCCCGGTAAGAAGTCTGAAACCGAACTTTTCCTATATTGTATCCAAATTCCTGGATACATTTTTTCTCATCTTTTTTCTCCTCATGCATCTGCGAATCATCCAGCGCCTGCAGTTTGAAACTTTTCCTGACCGGGCGGAACCTGCGGTCAAACTCAATATTGACTCCGGTCAGCTCATATTCTCCTTTGATCACGACCCCGGACATGACCGCCAGTTCCTGCTCAAACGCCTCCAGCTGTTTTTTCTTCACAACCTTTATATTATAATCGTTCTTCCGGATATCAGACACTTTCAGATTTAGCTGCCGGATGGAATCCAGATAGGAATCTGCATATAACTCCGGATTCACTTCCGGATCTGACTCATAGATCTCACTTCCTTCGCTCTCTCCATAAGAGATCCCTACTTCCGTTCCTGCTCTGTAGCTGTGCATTCCCCACTGTACATCTTTCGGTATGACTGCTCTGTCATTTTTCAGATCAAACCGAACTTCCTGCTGATGATACCCTTCTCCAAGTACTACATTGATATAAGGCTCCTCCTTCAAAATACTGTTGATCGTCGTCTTTCCCGGGATCTGCTCTGCACAGCCCGTCAGACTCCCCAATACGGCCACAGCCAGTATCATACACAACCACTTTTTATTCTTCTTCATCACGTTCCCTCCCACCATTTTTTATTTTCCTTCTTTTTGATAATCCTTCGCCGAACGATACCGCTCTCTGTACTGATATTTTTCAGGACTCTTCCACACTTTCTTCATTGTCTTTTTTACCTTATTTTCAAGATAAATCGTGCTTTCTTTTTTCTTTCCCGGGGATGCGGGAAGCACATCAAGGCACTGGTGTGCCTCCTCATGATTCGCCGGTGCATAATTAAAAGACTCTGTGTCCACGATCGTCTTTCCCTCAGCAGCTTTCTGGTTTGGATAGGCCTCCGTGCTGCTTACGATTCCGGTCACTTCATCTACTTTCAGAATATCCCACTCCGTAATAAATGCTCCGGTCTGCACATCGATGATAAATTCCGACAGCCGGTTTGGCGTAAGCACCTTATCATACTCCTGCACTTCGAATCTCCCTTTCCGCAGAATCTTATTATGGTGTCTGGAAGGTTCCCCGTAATATAAGGAAAACTCATACTGTTTTGCATAATTTTTCAGCTTCTCATAGTCGGTCTTTCCTTCAAAGTGTGTTCTCACATACGCAATATTCTGTCTGTCAATATATGTGCGGAACTGGTGGATCTTCTGATCATCCAGGATCTTATAAGCGCCGCTCTTTTTCTGCCAGGCGGTCCGCACGCAGGCCGCATATGCTTCCAGAAATTCCGCATGCGGCGGCATCTCACTGTCAAACTGATACTCTCCTGCCAGCTGGAGCATCTCATTTCCATCGATGTATCCTCCCATCTGGGAAATGACAAGCAGCGCTTTCTCTTTCGCTTTCAGTCCGCTCACTTCAAACATATATGTGTAAACGTCTGATCCCACCTTGTGTACTTCCGCAAACAGATCTTCCAGTTCTTTTAAATACACTTCCTGCGGGATCTCTGTCAGAGAATCTTCCCGGAATTCCCCAAACCTTGCATCGATCGCTTCCAGGTAAGCAAAAACGGCACGGCGGTCCCACCCGTCCTGCAGGATCAGCTCTTCTGACTGCTCTCTTAAAATAGAAAGGAAACTTTCATCGGCTGCCCGTGCCACATTCGATAAATCTTCAATATACTGTTCTGCAGTCACCTCTTCTTCCGGAACGATTTCCTGGATTTCTAACAGGATTTCATTATATCGATCCTCAAAAGACTGTTCTTCCACAAGATCATCATATGCAAACTGCTGCTGCAATTCCTGCTCCACGACACGGAGATCTTCTTCCGCAACCGTCTCCGACTGCAAAAGGAACTGCACAGTCTCCGGGCGGCACAGTTCATCAAACCGGATCCGCACTGCCGCCAGCTGCATGGCTTCAATGTCCACTGCCCCCACATACGAAAGCGCAGTCAGAAATCCTTCGGTCTGTTCCTGCCCGGTCAGTTCCATCTCATACCCCTGATCTCTGACCATCTGATCCGTCAATCCCAGATTCGCGATCGGAAGCAGGAAAAACTGTGCATCCAGCATATCTGACAGTTCCGTGTAAGACTCGTATTCTTTGATACCTCTGTATTTCCCATAGAAAATCCTCGCAGTCTCACCATCGCGTATCACGACCTGCTTCTCCCCGGCATTCGGCTGCACGATCGTCCGCTTTCCATAAATATCATACTCCGCCTCCTGCCCGAGATAGCGACTTCCGAGGGTTACCCGCATATAAGTAAGTTCTCCCAGCAGATCCTTCACAAGAGTCTCTTCCGGTTCCTCGACAATTCTTCCATCCCGATCCGAGTTTTCCGTCTTCTTTCCATCCTGCACGTTTCCATCCTGCACACCGTCATTTCGATTCTCTCCACCCTGATTGGTTTCTCCGGATACCATTTCCCCACTTCCATCCATCTGCTGGGCAAACACATTTCCACTGGCTTCTTCCCCTATCAGAAAAGTACTGCCTGCTAAAATCCCTGCACACATTGTCAAAATAATAAATCTGCTTCTTCTTTTTTTCCACACGCTCTTTCTCATTCGGTTACCGCTTCTTTTCTTATCTTAATTTTTCTATGCCTGTTTCAATCCTGATATGCATCTTCAAACTTTCTTTCAGTTTTCCCGTTCCTTTTTCAGTCTATTCTCTTTTCCCACTATTATACTATGGAGTGCTGTTGAAATTATCTTTCTGGTCTTGTGTGGTCTTTCTGTCCTCTTTCACCATTTTCAGGAAATCCGCATTCTCATCTTTGATCCGCGGTATAAACCGGTTGGCAAATTTTCCCTTCCCTCTCTGCTTCACATAGAAGAAACCGATGATCGAGAATACAACTGCACCGATAAAATTGACAAATAAATCTTTCATCGTATCGATCAGTCCGATATCCAAATACCCTCCAAGTCCCAGTTCCATGCCGTTGACAGCAGTATTTGTAATATCATCGATATGTACCACCCGATTCCCTCCGGTCGGATCCAGCATCACAGTAGAAATGCTGTGTACGATCGTGTCTTTCTGCATATCCATCCCCAAAAACAGATCCATTCCACACTCCCAGAACTCCCACATAACTCCGATCGTCATAGAAAAGCAAAATGCCACCACAGCCATAAAAAGCGGTGATAACTGTACTTTCACTTTTTCATTCCGGTTCAGAATATCTACGAGGGAAAAGCCTATTGCCGCCGCAAGAAATCCATTGATCGTATGAAGCATCGTATCCCAATTCGCTATTCTTGTATAGTAGGAACCGATCTCTCCAAGAATCTCCGCCGCAAAAATGAAGATCAATATAAAGATCTCCAGTGTGGTCGGAAGTTCTATTTTCAATTCCATCTGGATGAAACTTGGAATCATCAAAAGAATCAAGGTTAGTACACAATAGAAAACTCCTTCATAATTTCGGTTTAATATCTGAAGAATCATCACAAGGATCACAAGTGCGCGAAGTGTCACATACACAACAAAAGAACTCTTGTGCTCCCGGATCTCCATTTTCAGCGCCCGCATCTGGTCCTTTATCGTTTGTCTCATAATCTCCTCCTCTGTCAGTTGATTTTATGCAATCATAGCAGACTCTCTTCCGATAGTCAATGAATCGCTGCCACATATTCCCGCGCTGTTTTTCCCACATATTTTTTAAACTCTACACTGAACTTCGCATAGCTGGAAAACCCGGTCATAATCGCGACCTCCGTAACCGGGAAATCTCCGGTCTTTAGAATCCCTGCCGCCTTCTCAACACGAAGACGGTTCAGATATTCTCCGACTGTCACATGCATCTCTGCTTTAAAAGTTCTCGATAAGTATCCAGGGCTGAAATGGATTGCCCCGGCGATCTTCTCCATTGTGAGCGGCTGGTCAAAACATGCATACATATACTGGATCGCCTTTGCCACCGGCGCTGAATGTCCTTTCGTCTTCGTCTCCATCACGATCTGACAGTATGCACGCAACATCTCCTCCTCCAACATCGCGGTCTCCAGCCCGCTTTTGGCCTGCTCAATGCGGATCGCAAACAGATCACTGAGTCCATGGACACTCACAACATCTGCCCCTCCGTCCACTGCTGCGATCCGGCAGATCGTGTTGACTGTAAATAATAAATTTTTCTGTGAGCGAAGCGGATTATCCGGTGTCCGGTAGAAAAATTCTCCTTTGCTCATCTGGGCGATCACTCTCTTTGCCGTCTGAAAGTCCCCCTCTTCCACCGCCGTTCTCCATCGCCGTTCTGTCTCGTAATTCAACAGTACATCCGTCTTCTCAAGCAGATCTTCACGCTGCCTCTTTGTCTCATTTAACTGTTCTTCCTGCCCGGACGTCTCCTCATAAATGACCGGAATCTGCTTCCACTCCGGACATGCTCTGATCAGATATAAGATCACCTCCGCCACAGACTTTGCCCGGTTGGAAAAATACGGAAACTGAGAATACAATAACTCATACTTTCCTTTCCGGGAAAGTGACAGCTTCTGGCTGTGAAGGATTTTCAGGACAAGCTGTTCTGAATAATGCTCTGTCAGAAACGGCCCCACCGACAGATAATAGCTGCTGTCTTCCTCTACCACCTTCAGATCCATACATACAAGGTAAAATTCCGGCAAATGCCGGTAAAACACACTGTCCTCCTCTACTTTTCCGAGTTGTTTCCACATTTTCTCCGGATGATCACAAAGTTTTCCACATAATTCTTCCGGATACGGATTTTTTGTGAATTGAACAATACAGCTTCGGTCACTGCCATAGACTGTCAGATCAACTTTCAGCGCCTTGTGCAAGACTCTGGCAGTCTGCACCAGTTCTTCCTTTGTCTTCATCTTCTCTCTCCCTCCTGACGTCTTCCATTTTTATTAAATCGCATATTTTAATAATATTATAGTATATTTCTTAATATCTCATCTCAGAAAATACGATAAAATAACAATATGTCCTTCAGAATCTTCCGTATCATTTCTACTCAGAAAGTTCTTGACAAGGCAGTTCTAAAGGATAAATTTCTAAGATAGGAGAAAAAGAATGTCAGCAAAAAAAGTAACCGAACAGATCCGCTACTATAAAAACCAAAATGGTCCTACCATCGGTGTGACAGCAAAAGATGTAATCGAAGCCGATGGACTCTATTTCAAAGATTTAAACAGAGATGGAACATTAAATACTTACAAAGACTGGAGAAAGACGCCATCAGAACGTGCCAGAGCGCTCGCAGAGGAACTCTCCTCCGAAGAAAAGATCGGTCTGATCTTTATCAATTCTTTAAAAATGGGAGTTTTCCAGGAAGATAAAGAAGCAGTCGATGCAACCGGTCTTCTCGATGAGAAAGTGATCGAAAAAGATACAACCATCTTTAACGCAGAAAAATATCATGGAACTACCTACACGGTAAAAGATATGGGGATCCGCCACTTTATCCTCCGCGAAAACCCAAAGCCGGATGAACTGGCAGACTGGATGAATGAGCTTAACGCTCTCGCAGAAAACGAATCACATGCCATTCCGGTTTTGATGGTCTCTAACTCCCGAAACGAAAATGGAGAGATCGTCTTCGGTATGAACGATGCCGCAGGTGTGTTCGCCACATGGCCTGGAACAATGGGGATCGCCGCTGCGGTAAAAGGAAGCAGCCTCGACCTGATCGATGATTTTGCAGAATGTATCCGAGAAGAATGGGACGCGACCGGAATGAAAAAAGGATATATGTATATGGCAGACGCCGTGTCAGATCCGAGATGGCAGCGTACTTACGGTACGTTCGGCGAAGATCCTGAACTGATCAACAATATTTTTGACCGACTTGTACCAGGTGTGCAGGGAAGCAAAGACGGTGTGACAACAGACGGTGTTGCAATGACGGTCAAACATTTCCCTGGCGGCGGTGCACGTGAAAATGGATTTGACCCACACTATAAACAAGGGCAGTGGAATGTGTATCAGACTGAAAATAGTTTAGAGAAATATCACCTGCCGGGATTTCGTTCTTCGATCCAAAATCATGTCTCCTCTATCATGCCTTACTATGCAAAGCCGGCAGCTGAGAAAAGCGGTATTCAGTATGACATGAATGAAAAACCGATCGAAATGCTCCCGGTCGGATTCGCATTTAACCAGTTCTTCTTAAAGGATCTTCTGCAGACACGGATGAACTTCAAAGGCTACATCAACAGCGACTCCGGTATCACAATCAATATGGCATGGGGTGTGGAAGAACTCGACATTCCTGAGCGAATCGCGCTGGCAGTCAACTCCGGTGTCGATATCATCAGCGGTTCCTTTGACGTATTCGCTGCGAAAGAAGCGCTCGAACGAAGAACAAACGGATACTACACAGACGGTGAGCACAAGATTCCTGACGGCTATACTTTAGAGCAGATCACCTTGTCAGAAGAATCTCTCACAGACGCAGCCGCAAATACATTAAAAGAAATGTTTGCACTCGGCGTATTTGAAAATCCGTATCGTGACCCAGAAACTGCCAAAGAAGTAGTTGCCAATCCGATCCACTGGAAAAATGCCGCCGACGTACATAGAAAATCTGTCGTACTTCTGAAAAATAAGGATCAGCTCCTTCCTCTGACTTCAGAAAAACTGACTGGCAAAAAGGTCTTTGCTAAAGGATTTGCATCAAAAGCAGAGACTGCCATAGCTCTCACAAACAAACTTCACAGCATCTTAGCTGAGACATCCGGCATCACACTTACGGATAACTACGAAGAAGCAGACTATGCATTTCTCTTTGCCAGCCCAAGTTCCGGAGAGTACTTCAATGCGACAAAAGGATATCTTGAACTTGACATCTGCGATAAAAAAGTGTGCTGAGCACACTCTCAGCTCCCCTGCCCCTCATTCTTGAGGGG
>CAUWEA010000015.1:0-43284 GCA_963557735.1 uncultured Faecalimonas sp.
CGCCGCCGCTGTCGCCGCTGCATTCTCATCAGAAGAATTGCGTATCGTTTCCAGTTCCTTTTTCATTGCACTGATCTGCGCATCTTTGGAATTGATCTCCTCAGTAAAAGCAAGCACCGACTTATTGCTCCGGTTTGCTTTGACCTCATTGACCGCGGGAACGATCAGGAACCATACGACTGCCGCTCCAAGTAAAATCCCGATCACAATATTGAGGATTGTAAGAAATCCTGCATTGTCTTTCAGCGGAGAGACCGCCGGCTGAATGATCGTATCATTTCCGATCGGATATGCCTTCTGCTCTCTTCCCCTTGTTCCCTGCTTTCCTTTCTGTTCCGACAGCTCATGCATATATTTCAGCGTCGTCTCGTTTGTCGTGTCAAGCCGGTGCGCCCGCTTTAAGATCTGCCTTGCCTTCTGATACTGTTCTGTCTTTAAATACAGAAGCGCCAGAAGCTGGAGTGCTTTCAGATAAGACGGATGTATCTGAATCACCTTTTTCAGCTGGATCACCGCCAGATCTTCCGCCCCCTGCTCGCAGTAGACCAGACACTGATTGTACATCTGCACGGCCTTGTCAATCTCCTCCAGCGTCTTCTTATCCTTCTGGATCTCGCGGATAAAATGTCCCGCCAGATTGTCCGACTTTTTAAAATTCTGACTGATGATCCATTCTACGATCGCCTCCGCGATCTCTCCTCTTCCATAATAGACAAGTCCGAGAAGATTTCTCGCATCGATATGTTCTCTGTTGTACTGCAGGCTCCGCTTTAATGACTGAACAGCGCCCGATATGTCCCTTATTTTTGCTTTTCTCAGTCCATCATTATACCAGTAATTTGACTGATGTAATATTTTCTCCGTATACTCCATGTAATCCCACCGTAATCTTTCCGCTATTTCGCCTGACTGAGCATCTCCCTCAGAATATCTGTCATATCAGACAAATCCTCCTGATACACCGCCTCCTCTATATCATCTACTTCCAGGCTTGGTTTGAATTTCTTTAATTCTTCTTCATAATCTAACATGATGGTTCTCCCTTCACAAGCTCTTTGATCATACCTACAAGGTAGAGTGAGCCAAGGCAGTAAGCGATGCCGTCTTCTCCTTTTTGTCTCATCATCTCCGCCCACGCCTCTTCTAATTGTTCCCTGACAATCACTTCACTGTCTGTATAATTTCGCACGATCCGGGCAAGTTCCCCCGCATCGGCTTTTCGTGTACTTTCTACGGTCGTGATCACATAACTGTCCACCTTTAAATTTCTGCACAGTGTCGCGATCATTTCCTCATAAGCTTTCTCTCTGACTGCGGAAAATAAGATCACCGTACGCCCATTGCATGCCGGTCTTCTTTTTACAGTCTCCACAAATCGTTCTACTGCACTCTGATTGTGCGCTCCGTCTATGTAGACGCCCGGAAGGATCTCCTCCATTCTCCCCGGCCATTTTACATGAAAAAGTGCATCTGCCCACAATTTTTTATGTCTCTCGGGCAGAAGGAGACTGACTGCCTCCAGTGCAAGCAGTGCATTGTCCGCCTGATAACAGCCGGTGTTGGACAGCTTCCATGTAACATCTTCATCATACGCATTTCGTTTTGAAAATGCAATATATTTATCAGTGATTTCCTGAATTTCGTACGCATCTTTCGTGATTTCTCTGCAAGGTGCGTCATATTTCTCCGCAATTTGTCGAAGAACCGCAGCGGCCTGCGACTGGTTCCCGTCAAAGACCAGCGGAACCTGCGGCTTGATGATCCCGCCTTTTTCCGCCGCGATCTTCTCTATCGTATCCCCGAGGATCTCTGTGTGATCGAACCCGATCGAGGTGATCACAGTCAGTACCGGATCGTCCACCGCATTTGTTGCATCCAGTCTTCCGCCGAGTCCCGTCTCCAGCACAACATACTCTGTCTCTGCCCACGCAAAGGCAGTCATCGCCATCCCAAACAAAAATTCAAAAAAAGTCGGATGTGCCAGTCCGTCTTTTTCCATCTCATCCACAGTGTGCTTTACCTTCTCAAATACAGAGAGAAAGGTCTGGTCATCAATCTGTTTTCCATTGATCTGGATCCTCTCATTCATCTTTACAAGATGCGGAGAACTAAAAAAACCAGTCGTCTTTTCCTCTGCAAGCAAAAGAGCCTGTATGTATGCACATACAGAGCCCTTTCCATTTGTCCCCGCCACATGAATGACTTTCCTTCCATTTTGAGGGTTCCCCAGTCTTTCCAGAAATTCCTTTGTATGTGTCAGATGATTCTTCACTGTGAATTTTGGAATGTCTAAAATATATTTGATACTTTCCTGATAATCCACTTGTTTTTCTCCATTATTTCTTTGTCTCTTCAGACGGGGTATCTCCCGTCGTCTTCGTACTCTCCGGCTTTTCCTCTCCGGTCTGTTCTTTTTGCAAAGACTCTTTTGCCTTTTCTTCTTCCTCAAGCTGAAGTTTCAGTTCTTCTGTCAGTTCCTCGATCTTGCCGTCGCGGTAAATATACTCCGCGGAAGTCCGAAAGACGGTATTGCTTGATCCCATCTGGATGATCGTGATGATATCTCCCTCTTTCAGTTCGGTCTCCTGAAGCTCGATTCTTGTATTATTTAAAAATTTGGAACTCTTCTTCTCTCCATTGACATAGACTTTGCTGTATTTTGTAAAGTTCTCCCCATAGAGACTGTAAGTGCCGTCAAGCTGTGTGATCAGATCTGTCAGCACAACATCCTTGATCCCCATCTGCATATGTCCTTCCGGTACCGGGTTTTTCCCTCCGTAGACATATTTTTCTCCATAGAGAATATCATACTGGAGCATCTCGAGATCGAGCAGATAGTTCTTCGTCTGTCTTCTTCTCTGGTGATAATTGAATATTGTTCCGGAATGGATATCAAGCTTTTCAAAGACATCCGCCATGATCTGATAAGATGCAATATTCCGGTCCTGTTTTTCCAGTCCGATATTGTCCCACACAACATAGTTTGTATTGTACAGATATCTTCCCTTCAGATCTTCGGATTCCAGACCGAGTGTCGGCAGATGATCTCCGTAAAGGACAAGAACCGTCGGTTCCTCTCTGTCCTTCAATGCCTGGACAAGATCTCCGATAAACTGATCTACTTCATAGATCTGGTTCACATAATATTCCCATGCACTTCGGATCTCTTCATCCTCGATCCCGGTCACTTTGATGCGCGGATTTTCCAGATGCTGTCCGTAGTAATCTCCATGACTCTGCACAGTGATCCCAAATACAAAATCCTGCTGCTCTGTCGAATCCATTGCATTCATGATATGTTCTGTAAGAATATCATCTTTCGCCCAGCCATTTTCCGTCAGCTGGAGAATATTCATAAATTCCTTACTTGTGTAGCTGTCAAATCCAATATTATCAAATACCGTAGCTCGGCTGTAGAAGTTTCCTCCGTTATTGTGGAGCGCATGTGCGCCGTAACCAAACCGCTTCAGCGCTGTCGCCGCGCTTTCCGCAGTCTCTTTCTTTAAGATCGTCTTATATGGATACTCTCCTGGTCCAAAATACCGCAGGTTCATCCCGGTCAGCACCTCAAATTCCGTGTTGGCAGTTCCTGCTCCGACTGACGGCACTTTAAAATATCCGGAAGAATACTTCTTAGAAAGCGCCCGGAAATTTGGGAGCGGATCCTGGGATGTCTGCAAAAATTCTACTTCACTTGTATCAAAGAACGATTCCAGCTGGATAAAAAGGATATTTGGCATTTCTTTTCTGCCGGTCGTGGCCTCTGTGATCGCACCGTTCTCACTGATCTGGGCGATCATTTCCTCACTGTAGCCGTTTGGCTGTGAAATTCCGGTGTTAAATACGCTCGACATAAAGCAGTATGGAAATCCATAATCTTCATAGGCGAAAGCAATGTTCCCGAAATAGTTGGAGATCACCCGCTTATCAAGCGCCACGTCTGTCACGACAAAGAACAGTCCAAACCAGAATACCACTCCGGTCAGCGCAAGTACCCTCCGCATCTTTCCGGCATACTGCCCGCCGCGCTTCCACATGGAAATGACCCACACGATCACCGCCGCGACGCCGACGATCACCGCCACAAGTTCAATTCCGTTAAAATACGAGTTGATCAAGGTCACCGCATCGCCGGCAACCTTTAAATCCTGCGCGTTGAACGGGGTGACACGCTTCATCAGCATGTACCCGTTCGTCACACCAAGTCCGATCCAGAATACACTCAAAAGAATTCTGGCAAAAATACGTCTTCTTACGAGATATACAACAGAAAACGTGATAAAGATCAAAAATGAATTATACAAAAACACCTTCGGTGTCTCGATCATATAATTCCACCCCTGCACAAGAGAATGTCTGGAAATACATTCGATGACCAGGTTCAAAAAGCATGCCAAAAGTGCATGAAATACAAGCGAAAACTGATTCATGAACTTGTAACACGGCGCCAGCTTCTTCGCCAGCGGGCTGTTGCGCCTCTTCTCTAAGATCTGTTCCCTGCGTTCTTTTCTCTTCTTCCAATAGTTCTTAATATCTTCCAGCTTTAAATTTTTCACCTTTTGTATGCCACCCTTTATATCGGGGCGTTTGATATGAATCCGTTTCATTGTCACCTCTCACAATCTGATGTGCTTACTTTCTAAGTCCTTTTAATCGTTCCTGTACTTGTTCCATCATCTGTGTATATTTCTCAAGTTTTGCTCTTTCTTCATTGATCTTTGCTTCCGGAGCCTTGCTGATGAACTTCTCATTGTTCAGCATGCCGTTGACACGGGCAAGCTCTTTTGTCAGACGCGCTTCCTCTTTTGTCAGACGCTCTAATTCCTGCTCAAAGTCAACCAGCTCTTCCATCGGCAGGTATACAACTGCATCTGCAACTACGACAGATACTGCATCCTCTGCGATTCCGCTCTTGTCGAACTGGATCTGAATCTCATTTGCGCTCATCAGCGGCATGGAAGACTCTTTGATTTCCTCAAATCCCTGACAGAGTTCTGTATTTTCACAGACGATATAAGTTTTTGCCTTGCGGCTTGGAGCAACGTTCATCTCTGCTCTTACATTTCTTACACCGCGGATGATCTCTTTCATATGATCTACGATGTTTTCTGCCTCTGCGTAACATCTGCCCTCACTGTACTCCGGCCATGTGGACATCATCAGAGATTCTTCTTCCGGAACAAGTGCACTGTAAATCTCTTCTGTCACAAACGGCATAAACGGATGTAACAGCTTCAACGCATCGCCAAGCACAGTCTTTAATGTATAAAGCGCGCAGTTTGCTGCAGCCGGGTTTTCCTCTGCATGGTAAATACGGTATTTTGCAAGCTCAATATACCAGTCACAGAACTCATCCCAGATAAAGTCATAGACTTTCTGCACGGCGATTCCAAGTTCAAATTTATCCATGTTCTCTGTCACATCTTTTGTCAGTGTGTTCATCTTGGAGATGATCCATTTGTCCACTGCGGATAAATCCTTTTCATCCGGAACGGTAATCTCTTTTCCTTCCATATTCATGAGGATAAAGCGGGATGCATTCCATACTTTGTTCGCAAAGTTTCTGTTTGCCTCGACTCTCTCATCGTAGAAACGCATATCATTTCCAGGTGCATTTCCGGTTACCAGTGTGATACGGAGCGCATCTGCACCATATTTGTCGATGATCTCCAGCGGATCGATTCCGTTTCCAAGTGATTTACTCATCTTTCTTCCCTGGGAGTCACGGATCAGTCCGTGGAATAATACCGTGTGGAACGGCGCTTTTCCGGTATAGGCGTATCCGGAGAATACCATACGGATTACCCAGAAGAAGATGATGTCATATCCGGTTACAAGTACATCGGTCGGATAGAAGTAATCAAGATCTTCTGTCTTCTCCGGCCAGCCAAGTGTGGAGAACGGCCAGAGTGCGGAGCTGAACCATGTATCTAATGTATCTTCATCCTGCACAAAATGGGTACATCCACAGTCCGGGCATACATCCGGCATCTCTCTTGCCACAACCACTTTTCCGCATTCCTGACAGTAATACGCCGGGATTCTGTGTCCCCACCAGATCTGTCTGGACACACACCAGTCACGGATGTTGGACAGCCAGTTCATATAAGTCTTATTCATCCGCTCCGGAATCAGCTTCAGGTCTCCGTTGCTGATCGCTTCGATCGCCGGTTTTGCCAGTTCTTCCATGCGGACAAACCACTGCTGTTTTACGAGCGGCTCTACCGTTGTTCCGCATCTTTCGTGCGTTCCGACATTGTGAGAATGATCTTCTACTTTCACAAGGAATCCCTGCTCCTCAAGGTCGCTTACGATCGCTTTTCGCGCCTCATAACGTTCCATACCCGCATATTTTCCGCCACGTTCATTGATCGTCGCATCATCATTCATGATGTTGATCTCCGGCAGGTTGTGTCTCTTTCCGACCTCAAAGTCATTCGGGTCGTGTGCCGGTGTGATCTTCACCGCTCCGGTTCCAAATTCCTTATCTACATAGTAATCTGCCACGATCGGGATCTCTCTGTTTACCAACGGAAGGAGTACGTTCTTTCCAACGATATCTTTGTATCTCTCGTCATCCGGGTGTACTGCGATCGCTGTATCCCCGAGCATTGTCTCCGGACGTGTAGTCGCGATCTCAAGGAAACGGTCTGTTCCTACGATCGGATATTTGATATGCCAGAAATGTCCTGCCTGCTCTTCATGATCAACTTCCGCATCGGAAAGGGCTGTCTTACATACCGGACACCAGTTGACGATTCTGGATCCTTTGTAAATGTAGCCTTCCTCGTAAAGCTTGATAAATACTTCTTCTACCGCTTTGGAACATCCTTCATCCATCGTGAACCGTTCTCTGTCCCAGTCGCAGGAAACGCCAAGTTTCTTTAACTGTCCTTCGATCGTTCCCGCATATTCATCCTTCCACTGCCAGGTGCGCTCTAAGAATTTCTCTCTGCCAAGTTCCTTCTTGTCGATCCCTTCTGCCTTTAACTGCTCTGTAACCTTTACTTCTGTGGCGATCGCCGCATGGTCTGTCCCCGGGATCCAGAGTGCATTGTATCCCTGCATTCTCTTATAACGGATCAGGATATCCTGAAGCGTATTGTCAAACGCATGTCCCATATGCAGTTTTCCTGTGATGTTCGGCGGCGGCATCACTGTCGTAAACGGCTTTCTGCTCCGGTCTACTTCTGCGTGGAAATACTTGTTCTCACACCATTTTTCATAAAGTTTCGGCTCAATCTCTTTCGGATTGTAAGTCTTCTCTAAATTCTTACTCATCATTTCCTCCTTTGCAAACCCTCTTTTTGCTCTTCATTTTCTTTCAGCTCTGTGATTGGATACCGCTCTTTTCAATTTGCTCTGATATACACGCGCAGCATGTTTTTCTTCCACAAATTTTCAAAGAATTTTCCTGCGAAATAAAAAACACCCTCTACATGCTGTAAAGGGCGAATGATCGCGGTACCACCTTTGTTATCTCTCTGCCTTTCGTTCCGTAAGTTGCCGGACAACAGCAGATCAATATCTCTAACGTCCGGTAACGGGGACGATCCGTGACCACCTACTGTCAGCACTGCTGCCGCTTCAGTCGTCCGGTTCAAAAGCTACTTCCACAATTCCTTCTTGAAATCACCTTTCAGCCCATGAGTGATCCTCTCTTGCAAGGGATCTTTGCGTACTCCTCTTTCTCTCAACCTTTTCTTATTCGATATTCCTTATGATAGTCGGCTGACTGCCATTTGTCAAGAAGTTCATAAATTCTTTAGATTTTCATAAGTTCTTTTCAAATGGCAGTTTTGCATTTCTATAACCGCAATCCCCGGTAACGGTTCAGGCAGGCGAAGATCTCCTGCCTTCTCGGCATCGCAAAATTGACCGGAAGATAAGAAGACTCTGCGACAGACGCAAGTCCGTCCCGCTCCATCTTCTGTTCCATCGCATCAACTACCTGGCGGATCGTTTTCTTTCCGTCAAACAGATTCTGCTCCGCATATTTGACCAGATATCCAAGGGTATTTGTCTGCTCCCCATCGACGATCTGCTCGATATAGCGAAGCTCGATCGTCTCCCGGTTGATCTGGATCCCGTCTTTTCCCATCGCCTTGATCTTCACCTTGCCGCGGTCACCAAATGACTTGTTTTTCTGTGCGCTTCTCTGCTCACACGGATGCTTCATCTCTCTTTTTCCTTCCGATACCGGAAGCGGAAATGCTGCTGCCTCTTGTTTTGCAAATGCGGTAATCTCCGCCGGCTCATACTGTTCCATCTGGATGACCGTATCTGCGATGTGGAAATAAGATCCGGAGCTTCCTGCGACGATGATCGAGGACACTCCCTCTTTCTCGTACAGTTCCCTTACCCGGTCAATAAACGGTGTGATCGGCTCTTTTTCCCTTGCCACTACCCGCTGCATCAGTTCATCGCGGATCATAAAGTTCGTAGCGCTTGTATCCTCATCGATCAGAAACAGGCTGCTTCCCGCCTCGACCGCCTCGACTACATTTGCCGCCTGGGAAGTACTTCCGCTTGCATCTTCGGTATAGAATGCCTCTGTATTTTTCTTATTCGGAAGATTATTGATAAACATGGAAATATCCGTCTTTTTGATACTGCGTCCATCTTCGGCTCTGAGCTTGACCGCAGTATCATCGCTGATCACATACTCTCTTCCATCCCCGGCGATGTGATTGTACACACCAAGTTCCAGCGCATTTAGCAGTGTAGATTTTCCATGATAGCCGCCCCCTACGATCAGCGTGATCCCGCATGGAATCCCCATACCGGTGATCTTTCCTCTGTGCGGCAGATCCATCTCCACTTCCAGCTCCTTCGGCGACCGGAACGGAATCCCGTTTTTCATCGGGCGCGAGGAAATCCCGCTCTCTCTTGGCAGGATAGAACCGTTTGCCACAAATGCACTGAGCCGTCGCTTCCTGATTTCTTCCCGGATCATCTGCTGATCTTCTGCCAGAAAGATGACCTGCTCTATCCGCTTCTTATCCGCACGCGGATAGAAAAAGGATTCCTGCACACACTCCGGAAGAAACTCAAAGAAAATCTTAATCAGCTCTCCGGAATTGATCGTCCTTCCATTTGCCGGAAATCCCACTTCCATGTGCACAAGCACGTTCCCGCTTGCCGGATCGACCGTGCATGCTGTCCGTTCCAGAATCTCCTGCCCGCATCTGCTGACAGATAACAGTCCGCTCTTTCCGGACCCCTTTGCCTTGAAGTGGAACCGCTCAATTTTCTGATAAAATACTCTTGTCAGATAATCCTGCAGCGCGATCCGCTTAAATTTCCTGTCAAACAACTGCTTTGGGAACCCTGCCTGGCGCCCGTCGATCGAAATGCTTACCTTCGATGGCGATGCAAACGGATCTCCCTGCACATGATCTATCTGGAGAATATAATTCTCGAACCGGTAACTGCCTTTCGTCCCCTTGTATGCAGGATAACTCTTCCGGTTGATCTCATCTAATAATTTTCTCAAATCTTGTGCTGACTTCATTTCCTTGCTTCCTACCTCTTTCTATGTTCTTTCTTGTTGCCTATATGCTTTTTATGCTCTGAGAGCATCTCTCAGTTCTTCCACGCTCGCTTTGATCATTGCTGCGCCTGCCTGTTCTAACTCTTCCCGTTTTCCATAACCATATAATACACCGATGCACGGAAGATTCTGTTCTTTCGCTCCAAGTACATCGTGCATCCGGTCTCCGACCATGACCACCTGATCTCTGTCCGTGATCTGCCCCTGCTCCAGCACATATGCGATCACGTCCCCTTTTCTGACACGTTCTCCGCTCAGCTCACTTCCGCCGATAAACGTAAAATATTCTGTCAGGTGAAAATGTTCCAGGATCTGCTTTGCATACACCTCCGGCTTTGAGGTCGCCAGATAGATGTTCTTTCCCTGCTCTGTCAGTTCTTTTAGAAGCTGTTCAATTCCCGGATAGACTTTGTTCTCATACAATCCACGCACGGAAAAATATTCCCGGTACTTCTCCACGGCTTCCGCAGCCCGCTCCCGGTCAAACCCATAATATTCCATAAAGGAATCCGCAAGCGGAGGTCCGATAAACTTACAGATCGTATCAAGATCCTCCACCTCAATTCCATAAAATTTCAATGCATGTGCAACTGCACTTGTAATTCCAACCTTAGGATCTGTCAGTGTTCCATCCAGATCAAATAAAATATGCTGATACATGTTCTTTTTCCCTTTTCCCGATTTTTATTATTTTGTGACACTCCCACAGTAAAAGCGAGGAGCCTTACGGCGCATTCACTCCATGTGTACTGCTTCACGATCCTATTCGTGGAATAAAATGTCATGATTTACGCTGCTGTAAAACAGCTCTTTTACTTTTGCATAACTCATCTGTTCCATAGACATGATCCACATTAATTTCGTGATCACCGCCTCCAGCGTCATATCATATGCTTCGATCAGATCAAAGTCCTGCTTCACTTTCTTTCCGACTTCATAGACTGTCATATTGCTTCCTTCGTTTGCCACCTGCGTCGTCATCACGACAATCTTGCCGTGGCGCACCCACTCGGTCATCTCCTTATAGAATTCCCCGACAATGCTTTCCGGAAGTCCGCCCACACCGAAGCTTTCAATCACGACACAGTCATAATGTCTGAAAATATAGGACAGTATATCCGGCTTCATCCCCGGGATCAGCTTTAATACATAGATACTGTTTTTCATCTCATGATAGAACGTAACCGGCTTCTCATAAGGAATCGCCGGCATATAGCGGAATACCTTCTGATCCTGGAGCACAGCCGGATACGGAAAATTAATGCTGGAAAATGCATTATAACTTTTTGCCCGTTCCTTCTTCGCCCTTGTCCCCACAATGACTTTCCCGTCAAATACGATCGTCACATCCTGAGACTCCTCATCCGCTGCGTAAATAAAACTGTCCAGAAGATTTGTCTTCGCGTCTGTCACATCCATATTGATCGGCTTCTGTGCCCCGGTGATCACGATCGGCTTCCTGGAGTTCTGGATCATATAAGACAGTGCCGCCGCTGTATATGCCAGTGTATCTGTCCCGTGACAGATGACAAATCCATCATATGCTTCATACTGTTCCTCGATCGTCCCGACGATCAGCTTCCAGTGCTCCGGCGTCACATTGGTACTGTCAATATTGCATACCTGAAGTGTATCTACATCACACACATGCTCCACCTGCGGGATATAAGAAAGAATATCCTCCGAGGAAAGCCCCGGAGCAAGTCCGTGCTCCGTCTGTTTTGATGCGATCGTTCCTCCGGTTCCAAGCATTAATATTTTCTTCTTCATATCGTTCTCCTGTCTGTTCTCTTCGTGTTCTTCTCTATTTTCCAAAAATCTTCTCTACGAGACTGCAATACTCCGTATATGCCGGGACATCCTGGAAAGACTCCCGAAGCGACTGTGCCACACCTTTATAGTACCAGCCGATGATCTCCTTATCTTTCATGCGGAACCGCTGCCAGAGTTCTTCCTGGTATTCCGGATAATCCCGGTCAATATCCCGCATATTGGACAGTTTGTCTGCAAGCCCGATCATCTGCACTTCCCGCTCTGCCACTTTCAGATGTTCGATCGTCGCTTTCTTCCGCTCCACCCAGGTCTTTGATTTGTCTTCACTTTCCTGCTCCACAAGTTGTGCCACTCTCTGGGAAAATGTCTGCCCGATCAGCTGTGCCGTAATGCCTTCACAGTCCTCGATCGTGTCATGCAGGATCGCCGCACTGATCACTTCCTCATCTTCCGTCATCCTCGCCACGATCACTCCTACCTCAAGCGGATGTAAAATATAAGGGCGCGCCGTCCCTTTCCGCAGTTGTCCGTCATGTGCCTCCGCTGCAAATGCGATTGCTCTCTGGATCATAGAATCTACCTCCTGTATTCTTGTTCGTTCCGATCTTTCGTCAGTCTGCACGCTGCCGTTTCATCAGGTACACTGACTTTCCCTAGTTTTATTATACCAATCGAAACCACTTTTTCAACACTTTCTTCCGCTTCCTCCCCTGCCGGCGTTCTCTTCTTTCTTCTGTTCTTTCTGATTGTGTGCTGTCATTTTCAGACATTCTGTGCTATAGTGGACTTATTCATTGATCAACGGAGGTTCTTTTATGCACATTACAACTAAGAAGCCCGTCGCCCTTGTCACCGGTTCTTCCAGAGGCATCGGGCGGGCGGTCGCGCTTCATTTTGCCAGAAATCATTATCATGTTATCTTAAACTGTTCTTCCTCGGCAGAACAGTTAGAAGCCGTCCGAAAAGAAATCTGCGCACTGCCTGGCGGCTCCTGCGATTGCTTTCTCTGCGACGTCAGCGATCCATCCCAGGTTGCTTCCATGTTCCAGAAGATATCCGCCATCTGTGGGCAGATCGACGTTCTTGTCAACAATGCCGGGATTTCCCACATCGGTCTGTTCACGGATCTGACAGACGACATGTGGAGCCGTATCATCCAGACAAATCTTTCCTCGGTGTTCTACTGCAGCCGTGCGGTATTGCCATCTATGATCTCCAGAAAGCAGGGAAGGATCATCAACATTTCCTCCATGTGGGGGACGGTCGGCGCCTCCTGCGAGGTTGCCTATTCCGCTGCCAAATCCGGGATCCACGGGCTCACAAAAGCGCTTGCCAAAGAACTCGCCCCAAGTAATATTCAGGTAAATGCCATCGCGTGCGGAGCAATCGATACTGCTATGAATGCACAGTTAAGCCCCGAAGAGCGTGCCGCGCTGGAAGAGGATATCCCGGCCTGCCGTTTCGGCAGACCGGAAGAAGTCGCCTCCCTTGTGTGGAATGTTGCACATGCCCCTTCCTATATGACCGGGCAGATTCTCGGAATAGACGGAGGCTATATCTGATCCCAGATATAGCCTCCGCCTTTGCAACAGACCGCTATGCCTTCAGAGAACTATTTTCCCTTCTCCATTTCAATGCTTTCTGTTCCAGTTCTTTTACAAATCCGTCTTTCCCATCACAATATCCATCATTGTCATAAGGAAATCTTTCCGCCAGTTCTGTTTTCAAAGCAGCATATGCCTCTGCCTCTTTTTCATGTGTGCGAAGATAATCCCGAACTGCAAGATGCCGTTCAATCTCTTCTTTGCTGTTCTCCGAAAAAATATGGACATGATGCGTCCTCTGATCCCCGCCTTTCATAAAGAAACGGCGCCCCAAAATCCCATATTCTCCTTTGCACTCATACCCGAGCGCTTCAAATTCTTTCTTATGCAGATCCACATCCTCGATCGTTCTTACAACCGGCATCAGGTCAATGATCGGTTTTGCCCGCAGACCTTTTACCGAAGTAGAGCCGATATGATGGACAGCGATACAGTTTTCTCCCAGAATCTCACGGATCTTCGCAGCCTCCTTCCGGAATTTTTCTTCCCAGTCAGGACAATACGCTGTTACTTCTATCTTTCTCGCCATGACGTTTCTCCTCTCTGAATACTGTTTCAGTACATACTCTGTTGTCTCAGCCACTATCGAATCAGCCTCTGTATCTGTCTGCTCTGTTCCGTTCCTGCTTCTTTTAAAAGTTCAAAGAGAACTGCCTCGTACGTTGTAAGAAATGCCCCTTCCTTCTCCGCGCGCTTTAACGCAATCTTCCGGTCATAAGCCTTTCTGCTGGAGATACAGTCCGCAACGAGAATCGGCACATGTCCATGTTCGATCAGATCGATCACCGTCTGAAGCACACAGATATGTGCCTCGATGCCGCAGAGAATGACAAACCGTTTCCCGCTTACAAATTCCTTTATATCCTCATAAGCGCTGAAGCTGATCTTCTCCACATGCTCATTGACCCCTGCCGCTTTTGTGATCTCCGGAATGGTCTCTCCAAGCCCTTTCGTATACTGCTGCGTCAGGCAGATCGGCACTTCCAGAATCGAAAGACCTGAAAGTAAAATCCCGGAATATTCTATCAGCTTTTCTTTTTTGTGCATGACCGGGACAAGCTTCTCCTGATAATCAATTCCAATCACAACTGTCTGTTCTTTCTCAATTCTCATCGTTACAATCCCCTTTCTTTTTCAATCGTTTTATTCAAAATCCAGTTCCACCGGACAATGATCCGATCCCATCACATCTGTGAGGATCTTCGCATCTTTCAGACGGTCTTTCAGGCATTCCGACACGCAGAAATAATCGATCCTCCACCCTGCATTCTTCGCCCTTGCGCTGAACCGGTAAGACCACCACGAATAGATGCCCTCCTGATCCGGGTAAAAATAGCGGAACGTATCAAGAAATCCCGCTTCCAGCAACTCTGTGAACTTTCCTCTCTCCTCATCTGTAAATCCGGCATTTTTGCGGTTCGTCTTCGGATTCTTTAAGTCGATCTCTTTGTGGGCTACATTAAGATCTCCACAGAAGATCACCGGCTTTTTCTCCTCCAGTTTCTTCAGATACTTCAGAAATTCCGTCTCCCACCGCATCCGGTAGTCCAGTCTTGCAAGTTCATTCTGGGAATTCGGCGTATACACTGTCACAAAATAGAACTCTTCAAATTCCAGTGTGATCACGCGCCCTTCTTTGTCATGTTCTTCGATGCCGATCCCATACGCCGCGGAAAGTGGCTCTTTCTTTGTAAAAATCGCTGTCCCGGAATACCCCTTCCGCTCCGCATAATTCCAAAACTGATGATATCCGTCTAATTCCAGTGCAAGCTGCCCTTCCTGCATCTTACTCTCCTGAATGCAGAAAATATCTGCATCTGCCTCCTTAAAAAAATCTAAAAATCCTTTTTGGACACAGGCACGTATCCCATTGACATTCCACGAAATAAATTTCATCTGTGCACCTCCTGCTAGTTTATATGTTCTATTTCCTCATATTCTATATGCTTCTGCTTTCTATGGATAATCCACCTGACGCAGGCACAGCCCTTGTGCCGGTGCAAGAAAGCCGCCAAGACTTCTGTCCCGCTTCTCAAATGCCGTCAGAACACTCTCCGGTGTGCGTACCCCTTCTCCGACCTCCAAAAGTGTCCCTGCAAGGATCCGAACCATATGGTAGAGAAAACCATCTCCGCAAAACGCCAGCACAAGTTTTCCCTTCTCCTCCCGGATCGTGACCGAAAAAATCGTCCGCACCGTATCTTGTTCTTCTTTGTTATCCGTAAAACTGCCAAAATCATGTGTTCCGACCAGATAGTCTGCCGCCTGCCGCATTGCCTGCAAGTCAGAAGGCTTCTCCCGGTGGCAGCAATATTTTCTCATAAATACATCCGGCCGTTCCCGCGGGTCGATCCAGTACTCATACACTTTTGACACCGCACTGTGTCTGCTGTGAAAAGACCGGGGAACATACTCGATCTGACGGATCCGGATATCTTCCGGGAGTCTTTTGTTTAATGCTTCCCGAAGCCATTCCGTATCATATCTCTTGCCCAGTATCACATGTGCTGTCTGTCCGTATGCATGAACCCCCGCATCAGTTCTGCCGGAGCCACTGATCTTTACCTGCTTTCCCTCTATCTCACTGACCGCGCGCTCAATCGTCCCCTGAACAGTCTTTGGCTCCTCTGACAGTCTCTGCCACCCTTTGTAACCGCTGCCATCGTAAGCGATCGTCATTTTGTAGTTCTTTCTAATTTCTTTCATCATTTCTATTATAAATCAACTGAAGTCCTTTTAAAAGCAGTGTTTCATCAATCTCTATTTCCTTTTTGCAGTGCGGGACAATGGTCTGCGCCAGCCCTCCGGTTGCCACAAGGGAAGCCTTTTTCCCGATTTCTTCCTCGATCCGTTCAATCATCCCGTCAATGCATGCCGCACTTCCATAGATAATTCCGCTCTTCATACAGTCTACCGTATTTTTCCCGATTACCTTCCGCGGCGGCTCCATACTGATTCCGGGAAGCTGGGAAGTCTTATTTGCCAATGCACCCAGCGCTGTTGCCACTCCCGGAAGGATCATGCCGCCCGCATAATTTTTCTTCTCATCGATCAGAGAGATCGTTGTCGCTGTCCCAAGATCGATCACGATGACCGGCGCCTCATAAGCTTCTATCGCCGCAACCGCATTCACGATCCGGTCACTTCCAACCTGGGCCGGCTGATCCATCTGAATATTCAGCCCGGTCTTCACACCGGGGCCTACAATCTTGATCGGACGGTGAATGATCTTCTTTACCGCCAGTTCCACCACCTTTGTCAGCGGCGGAACGACCGAAGAAATGATTCCTCCCCGGATGTTTCCCTTATCGATCTGATATAATTCTAAAATACTCTGGATACTGACTGCATACTCCAGTTCTGTCCTTGTCAGATCCGTGGAAAGCCGCTCTGCAAAGCAGATCTTCTCCCCGGCAAAACATCCGACTGTAATACTTGTATTTCCAATGTCTATTGCTAAAATCATACTTTTCCTTCTCTTTCTTTGCTCCTGCCTGCCCTCTTACTGCTGCCTGCGCTTAAGTCTGAGCAGCACTCTTCCGATGCAGACTGTCAAAACTGCCGCCACAACTGCCTCCGGCACTCCATTGATCCCGATAACCGACAGAATAAATCCATACAATGTATCCGCTGACATCTGATTGACTTTCGCATAATCCTCTCTGAAAAAAAGATAGATCATATTCATGACAAGCAGTGTATTTGTCATCGAACCACTGATCCCCGCCAGGAAAAGCGCTGTATTTCCCGCCTCTTTTTTCTTCTTTGCCCTCTTTCGGACCGCCTGATACACATAATAAGGGACAATCCCAGTCAGGATCCTCGGCAGAAAACAGATCAGAATGCTCGCAAAACCTCCGTGAATTTCTCCCAAAGAATAAAATGGTGAGAATACAAAAGAAGTCACTGTCGGATTCATCGTACTGTTGATCAGGCTTGTCATACCAAAGATAAATCCAAGAAATCCTCCTTTTTTCGGTCCAAGCAGTACCGCTCCGAGAATGACCGGAATATGGAGCGTAGTCGCCCTCATAAATCCAAGCGGGATAAACCCAAGAAATGGAACAGAAGCCATCAGAATGATCAGTGCCGCGAAAAGTGCAGCCTGCACAAGCTCCTGTACCTGCATCGTCGTGTTCTTTGTTTCGTTATTCATTTTTCTCCTCCTTGTTATTATTCCCCGGCAGGCTTTTGCCTTGTGGGGATACAATACAATTACGGCGCTATTGTAGCATGCATGCTTCTGAAAAGCAATAAAACAATGATTTTCTGTGCAGGCTCCCTCCAGATGTGTTACAATCAGTAACAGAAACTTACTGATATTGGAGGAACCAACATGTTAAAAGGAAAAACAGTCATACTCGGAGTTACCGGAAGCATCGCCGCGTATAAGATCGCCAACCTCGCCAGCATGCTTTCCAAGCTGCACTGCGATGTCCATGTGCTGATGACGCAGAATGCGACCAACTTTATCCATCCGATCACATTTGAGACACTGACAAACAATAAATGTATCGTCGACACATTCGACCGGAACTTTCAGTACAATGTCGAGCATGTATCACTTGCCAAACGTGCCGATGTCGTGCTGATCGCCCCTGCAACTGCCAATGTCATTGCCAAACTCGCCTATGGGCTTGCCGATGATATGCTCACAACAACTGTCCTCGCCTGCACTTGTAAGAAAATCGTTGCCCCGGCAATGAATACAAATATGTACCGCAATGCGATCACGCAGGACAATCTTGACAGATTACGCCGGTTCGATTTTGAAGTGATCACTCCGGCGACCGGAATGCTCGCCTGCAAAGATATCGGGGAAGGAAAACTCCCGGATGAACAGACGCTGCTCAACTACATTCTGCGGGAAATCGCGATGGAAAAAGATATGAAAGGGCTGAACGTACTCGTGACTGCCGGAGCAACGCAGGAAGCGATCGATCCCGTCCGCTATATTACCAACCATTCCACCGGAAAAATGGGCTATGCACTCGCGCGGGACTGCATGCTGCGCGGAGCCAGCGTCACTCTCGTAAGCGGCCGGAGCGCACTGACTCCGCCTCCGTTTACGAATGTGGTCTCTGTCACATCCGCAAAAGACATGTTCAATGCAGTCACAGAGCATGCCTCAGAGCAGGATATCATCATCAAGGCTGCCGCAGTCGCAGACTACCGCCCGGCCAGCATTGCCACAGAAAAGATGAAAAAGAAAGACGATGCGCTCTCCATCGAACTGGAACGCACCGATGATATTTTAAACTATCTCGGGGAACACAAACAACCGCACCAGTTCCTCTGCGGATTTTCCATGGAGACAGAACATATGCTGGAAAATTCCAGAAAAAAACTGGAAAAGAAACACCTTGATATGATCGTTGCAAACAATCTGAAACAAGCCGGTGCAGGATTTGGAACAGATACAAACATCGTGACCATGATCACCCCGCAGGAGGAAATCGCACTGGAACTGCTGTCCAAAGAGGATGCAGCACACGCAATCGTCGGACAGATCCTGAAACTCCGGGCAACAGATGAAGTGATCCAGACACAGCGTTAGAAAAGCCAAAATTTCCTATCTGATCAAAAAATGGAAGGCTGCCGCAGATGTTCTTCTCTGAAAGAACAGTCTGTGGCAGCCTTCCACTTTTTTAATAACCTGCTTTATTTTTCTGATGCAGGAACTTTGTCATAAGAAAGATTCCGCCGATCAGCACTGTTGGAAAGATGACTGCCGCCAAAAGGCCTGCCTGCAGTACATTTCCCGCCTGCTCCGATACGACGCCGACAACCGCCGGCCCAAGTGAACACCCAAGATCCCCTGCCAGTGCAAAAAATGCAAACATCGCTGTTCCGCCGGTCGGACATGCCGCTGACCCAAGGCTGAATACGCCCGGCCACATGATCCCGACTGAAAAGCCGCACAGACCACAGCCTACAAGAGAGAGTACCGGCAGCGGCGCAAACACTGCAAGCAAATAGCTGCACACACACAGCAGACTGCTTCTTACCAGCATTTTCTTTAAATTCACACGTGCACTATATTTCCCATAGAGAAGCCTTGCCGTCCCCATCAGGATCGAGAAGCAGCAAGGTCCTGCCAGATCCCCGGCTGTCTTGGAAACTTTCAGACCTGCCTCCGCAAATACCGATGCCCACTGGCTCATCGCCTGCTCAGATGCCCCGGAGCATACCATCAGCAAAATAAACACCCAGAATAACTTCATCGAGAATAACTGTTTTACCGACATGCCCTCGTCTTCTTCCACAATCTTATACATAGGAACCTGCGAATAATAAATCGCATTGCATGCCGGAAGGATTGCCCATAAGCAGGTCAGTATCCGCCAGTTCCCAATCCCCGCAAGCTGAAAATACATGGTGGACAATAACGCCACACCGACGCTTCCCCAGCAGTAAAAAGAATGGAGCACGCTCATCATTCCTTCCTTGTTCTCCGTCGGACATGCCTCGACGATCGGACTGACAAGTACCTCCAGCAGCCCTCCGCCGATTGCATAGATCGTGACCGACAACAGTAGTCCTGCATAATGATTTCCCATAACATCCGGCAAAAAAGACAGACTGACAAGCCCTGCCGCCGCTGTCACATGTGCCGCAACAATGCAGATCCGGTATCCGATCTTATCGACAAACCGCACTGCAAACAGATCCACAAGTAGCTGGATCCCAAAATTAACCGACACAAGCAGCGCGATCTGCTCCAGGGAGATCCCATAGCTTTTCTGAAATGTCAGAAACAACAGCGGCGCAAAATTGTTGACGACCGCCTGCGTCACATATCCGAGATAACTGGCATAAATCGTATGCCTGTAATTTTTCCGTATCTGATTCATCTCTCTTTCATCCTCTCAACTTCTTCATATAGAGCAAAAATCCAATGAGCAGACAGATTCCCTTTAAAATACTGGAGATCGTAATACTCCACCAGATTCCGTTCAGTCCAAGCACTGTCGAAGTCAAAAGCATTGCCATTGGGATTCTTGCCGTGGTCAGAACTACACTGACAACCGATGGCGGCAGTGTCTTCCCAAGCCCTGCAAACGCGCCTCCCGTTGTGATCTCCGCACACATGAATAACTGGGAATATCCTAAAATTCTGAGGTAATCAACTCCCATCGGCAATATCTTCTCATCCGGGATAAAGATCCGGAAGATCACTTCCGGACATCCGATCAGAAGGATCGTGCAGAAGATCCCCCACACGGTGACAACTCCCATCGCGATCCGGTATCCTTTCTTCACACGTCTGAGATTGTCCGCTCCATAGTTTTGCGCTACAAAAGAATTTACCGCGGCAGCAAACCCTTCGGCAGTCATCCAGGAGATTGACTCAATCTGTGATCCTACCTTCTGCACCGCCACCGCCGAATCTCCAAACCCTGCGATCAGACGCGCAATGATCATCGAGATTGCCGTAAAGATCATACTCTGCACAGCGCTTGGCAGACCGATTTTGATCAGAAGCATCATATGCTCTCTGTGGATCCCGGATAAGATTCTGACCTTTCGGAAGACTGTTTCCTCATGTAGCGCTGACCATACAAACATTACCGTCACAACTGCCTGTGCAAGAACGGTCGCCACCGCCGCCCCGAGCACTCCCATGTGCGGGATCGGTCCGGCGCCAAAGATCAGCAGTGGATCCAGAATAATATTCATAAGAAGCCCAACTGCAGTCGCCATAAAAGAAATCCTGCTGTTTCCCATCGCAGTCATGATCCCGGTAAAAATCTGATTCAAAAAGGAGAAGATCACTCCCCCGCAGGTTACCTGCAGATAGATTTTTGCGTCCGCGATCACCTGCTGGCTGTTCAGATGGAAGAACCCGATCAAAGGTCCTGCAAACAGCACTGCCGCCAGACCATAAATAACCCCAAATAAAATACCAAGCTGCAGCGCACTTTTCGTAAATCCTGCCGCTTCCTCATAATCTTTTGCTCCGATCGCATGTGCTGTCTTTACCTGCCCGCCCATTTTCGCAAGGGTTGCAAGTCCATTCGCAAGCCACATGTACATTCCCGCAGCGCCGACTGCCGCCACCGCGTTACTGCTGATCCTTCCGATCCAGATCATATCCGTCATATTGTAAGCCATCTGTACAAGCGAAGTAGCCATGATCGGAAGGGCAAGTTTTGTCAGTGATGGGAAAATCGGTCCCTCCAACAGATTCACACTCTTTTTCATTCCTTTTGTTCCTTCCTTTTCTCTTTTACAATGATATCCTCACAATTTTACCACACTCTCACAAGAAAGCAACTGTTTTCTCCGGCAAAAAAAGTCCGCTTCTCCGACGAAAAAAAGCCAGTGGTGCTGACAAGTGTGTTACTTTTTTGTCTGCCGCCACTGGCTTTTTTATTCTGTTTTTTATTTTTTTATGTTTCTTTTATGCTGTTTTCTCCTGCGATAAAAGTCTCAGAATGCTGCTTTTGTTCTATGCGATCGCATTTGCCGCATCGTATCCTGATTTCACTGCATGCTCAATATCAGATGCGCGGTCTTTGCAGTCTCCGATCTTTGTCACTGCAATTCCTGCGTTCTCTAATTTCTCTGTCTCAAATGCATTTGCTCTTGCACCGACAGCCATCACAACGAAATCATATGGGATTTCTTTCGTCTCATCGTCTGCTGTCTTACATACGACTGCATTCTCCCCGATGCTCTCTACTTTGTGAGATACATACTGGGCAACATGATTCTTCTCAAAGTTTTCCATCAGTGTCGGAAGGATCGTAGTGCTCTCTCCGTTTGCAATCTTATCCAGCATTTCGATGATGCTCACTTCGCATCCTCTCTCTGCCAGATATTCTGCCGTCTCACATCCTACCATTCCGCCGCCGATCACAGCTGCTCTTCCATATACCTGTGCAGTTCCTTCCAGCACATCCCATGCACTGCATACGCGTGTGCTGTCTGCTCCAGGGATCGGAAGCATCATGTTGGAAGCTCCGGTCGCAACGATCACTGCATCTGCGCCATATGCAAGCAGATCATCCTCTGTCACTTTCTTTCCGCAGAAGATTTCCACGCCTGCCTCTTTCACTGCGTTTGTCAGGTAAACAAGCGCACGCTCCATCTCTTCTTTTCTCGGTGGAACTTTGGCGATCTGGATCTGTCCTCCGAGCACTGTTTTCTCTTCAAACAACGTCACCTGATGTCCCTTTAATGCGGCAACTCTGGCTGCTTCCAGTCCTGCCGGGCCGCCTCCGACTACAACAACCTTCTTCGGTGTCTCTGCCGGTGTGATCTTTCTCTCTAATTCATATCCGTTCTCCGCATTTAAGATACAGCTTAAGAACTGACGGTTCTGGATCCGGTCTGTACATCCTTTGTTGCACATGATACACTGACGGATCTGATTTCCATTGCCTTCTGCAAGTTTTTTACCCCAGTCTGGATCTGCAAGCAGCGGTCTTCCAAGTCCGATGATGTCTGCCTTTCCACTTTCCAGAATGCTCTCTGCAAGCGCCGGACTTACAATCCTTCCGACTGTGCTGACCGGGATATTGACCTGCTCTTTTACTTTTCCTGCAATATCAGCGAAGAATGCATATGGCTGAACACCCATCGGAGGAATCGTATCTGCCATATTTCCAGTGTGATTTGCCTGTGCCACATGAAGCATATCTACCCCTGCTTCCTCGAGCCATTTTGCAAATACGACCGCTTCCTCTGCGATCACTCCGCCTTTTCCTCTCTGCGGTGTGACAACTGCCAGCTTGTAATCCAGGATCATATCCGGCACTGCTTTTCTCAGCGCTGTCACAAGTTCAATCGCGAATCTTGTACGGTTTTCAAGGCTTCCGCCGTATTTATCTGTTCTGTGATTTAAGATCGTGCTGGAAAGCGCTCCTACCAGACGGTCACCATGTACCTGAATCGCATCGATTCCGGCTGCCTGTGCTCTCTTTGCACATTCACACATTTTTTCAATGATCTCATGCAGGCTTTCTTCGGATACCTCATCGATGAAATGTGCCATATCATGTTTCATTTTTGCACGGAGCCCTTCAAAATCTCCTTTTAAGAAAAGCTCTGTAATGCTTGCTGTGTCATATTCCGGGTGGAAGATCTGTACCCCGATCTTTGCGCCATGCTTGTGTACTGCATCTGCCAGTTTACGGAAACTTTCAATCTGGCTGTCATCACACAGTTTCGGAACCGGTGTAAATGTCTTGATCGGAGCAACATCTCCTAAAACGATATAAGATACACCACCCTCTGCAAGTCTCTCATAAAATGCCTGGCTCTGCGGAGTGATACTTCCGTCCTTTGCCTCATAACCAGTTGTCAGAGGTGGAAACATAATTCTGTTTTTCAGTGTTGTATTTCCTACCTGAATACTCTCTAATAATTTCATCTTGTTCTCCTGCCTTTCTGAAATCAGATGATCTCTTTTATATAGGTTACAATTTCTGCCTCACACGCTTCTCTCGCCGGGATGCTTGCGAAGTTATGGTTACCACCCTCAACCTTTACAAATTTCTTTGCTCCGGTGTAGCATTCCATATATGTTTCACAAGTTTTATCATCAACAAGTTCATCCTTTGTTCCGCGCAGGATCAGCACGCTGCCTTCGTATCCTTTTGCGTCTTCAAATGGTGAATAGTTTGCAAGGTCATAGTTAAAGTCCAGTCCGAACTTCAGTCCTTCCATATCTGCGAACGTCATCCCGAGATTTTTAAAGTGATCTGCGCGCTCCTTACAGCCATACCACATTCCCGCTCCCGGACACATCAGGATGAGACCGTACGGCTGAATGCGCGGAGCCGCGCTTGCCGCCACAAATCCACCCATGCTCTGACCGGATAAGATGATTTTCTCTCCGTCTACGCATGGCTGTTCTTTCAGCCATGCATGGACATCCTCTGCATCCTCGAGCAATCCGGTAAATGTCATTTCATCAAACTCTCCGTCACTCTCGCCGCATCCATAGAAGTCAAACCGCATACATGCGATTCCTTCCGCTTCAAGCGTTCTCGCCAGATGTGTGTGTGCATATTTATATCCGGAAAGACTTCCTCCGAATCCATGCAGATTTAAGACAACCGGAGGATGTTCTACCCCATCCGGGAGGTTTAAAAATCCGCGGAGGATCTTTCCTTTTCTGTTTTCTACTTCAACATAACGAACCATTTATCTGTTTCCCTTTCCGTTTGCTCTTCTCTTTGCAAGCTCTTCTAACATTTGTTCTGTCTTCTTCTTTGACAGAGGATATACAAAGAATAAGATCAGCACTGCGATCAGGTATCCAACTGCATAGATCGCTGTGTAAGATTTCCAGATATTTGCTTTTACTGCTGCGGTCTGTACTGCTTCATTTACATTGTAGCCGATCATTGCAAGCGTAAAGCTGCTGAGACTCGCGCTGACTGCTGATGCCAGTTTCCGGAAGAATGAGTAAGTAGAATATACCATACCTTCATTTCTCTCTCCTGTCATCAGTTCCTGATAGTCGATCGCATCATTTACCATCGCCCAGATCAGTACCTGGAAACCACTTGCTCCAAGATAACAGATTCCGTTGATCGCAATAAATACAAGCGGATTTTTTAACGGTACAAAGAACAAAATCCCAAATACGAGCGCTGCAAATCCTGCTCCGTACATACACCATTCTTTTTTACCGAATTTCTTGGAAACATATTTCGTTCCGATAAATGTGATGATCGCATAAACCGTACTTAACATACCGGAGATTGACATTACTTTCACATCTCCGAAGTAATCTTTGAATAAGTAAGTATTCAGTCCGTTTACGACGCTTGCTGCAATCATTCCTGCAAGGCTTGAGAAGATCAGTCCAAGCAGCGCTCTGTTCTTCGCAACATTTTTCAGTGCATCCAGATAATTGAATTTCTTTCCTTCTTTCACTTTTAACTCTACACGTTCCTTACACCAGGAGCTTGTCACGATCAGACAGAACACACCGATCGTCGCACAGAGAAGCGCCATCAGAGTAAATCTGGAAGCGACCGGCTTATTATCCTTGTAAAGTACAAGCGGTCCTACGATCACGATCACAGTCATAAAGATCGTTCCGCCAAGACTTCTGTAACGAGATAAGTCTGTACGGTGATTGACATCATCTGTCATGACACTGGAAAGTGAACCAAACGGCACATTGACACAAGTATACATTGCTTCATAAAGAATATAAGTGATCAGAATATATGCCAGTTTAAACTTGTAATCCCAGCTGCTGACATCTAAAAATCCGATCACGCACAGCACTCCCATCGGAACGCAGAATGCTTTGATCCACGGAATAAATCTTCCGCCTTTTGTTGACTTTCTTGAGTCGATGATCGCACCGATGATCGGGTCATTGATCGCATCCCAGATTTTTGTGATCAGAAGGATGATTCCGACATGTACGGGATTTACTTTCAGTACGAGCGTATAGAACACTGTCAAAAACATTGCTCTGAACTGCTCCGTACAGCAGCACCCTAAATCCCCGAGGGTGTAGCCGATTTTGTCTTTCATGGAAAACTCTCTCACAATAATTTCCTCCTCGCATGTTTTTCCCTATGGTATCTTTGTTATTTCTTTGACAGATTTCTGTCGTTAGAAAGTATTATAGCTTTCCCACGGACTCCTTCATATCCATTTTTTGCTTGAAAACTATCAAAAATTGATATACTATATATCTTATCTATTCTGTATGAGATTTTATTACAATTTTTGTATATTTTACCAGTTATCCCCAATCATCACATCGTCAGGAGTTTAAGAAATGAAAGAAGAATATTTCGCAAAAGAGTATCTGTATGCCGAAGCAAAGAGGAAAACGTTTTCTTCGGGAAATTATCACATGATTCTGTTTATCACCTCCGGAAAATGCAGCTGTACCCACGCCGGGAGCTCCTTTTTCTGCGCCACAGAAGACATGATCCTTGTCAATCCAAATACGACTTTCCTCCTGGAACACGCATCTTCCAAAGTTCCTTTACGTTTTCTCCAGGTCGGATTCACAAAAGAACTGCTCGACCGCCTCTCCGATGAACATACGGATCTGGAATCCTGCTTTCATGTAGTTCCTTATGAATGTACCTGCGTCCACTCTTCTTCGGAGATCACTATGCTGATCAAAAATTTATCAAAAAGACTGCTGACACTCCCCCAGGAACAGACCGATTTCGGACACCAGCTATTTGAGGACAGCATTCTTACAATGCTGATCGTGCTGCTTCTGCGCGCCTGCATCCACACAGAATTTCAGACAAATACAAAAGTATGCCCGCGCCTCTCCCTCGATGATATTTTCATTTTCATCAAGCACCATCTGCACGAAGAGATTTCTCTGGACCGTCTGGAGAAAGAATTCTACATTAGTAAATATCATATCTGCCGGGAATTTAAACGGCAGACCGGGATGACCGTTCACCGCTATATCGTCAAGTCCAAGCTGGATCTGTGCAAACGTCTGCTGGAGAAAGGGTATCCGATGATCGAGATCTACAAGATCTGTGGACTCGGCAACTACAATCATCTGTTCCGCGCCTTCAAAAAGGAATTCGGAATGACTCCAAAAGAATATGTCAAACAGATCCAGGAACATACCGGTCAGGTTTCCGATACCCCTTAAAAAACGGCTGCCGGGATCTGCACAGATTTTCATTTCCCCTGATCGCTGATAAAGGGTCATCTGATTCTGTGCTGTCCCAGGCAGCCGCCTTCTTTATAGTCTTCCTCACGTTTTGCTGTCTGTTTCTGCAGACACTTTAGGAATGCTTTCTCTCGTATTTTACAAATTCATATTCCAGGTCAAAGTATGTCTGCTCTTCGCTGATCCCCGTGATCTCCCATTCCGGGTCCGCATCCAGATCCGGAAAGTAAGTATCTGCTTCATAGACATGGTCGATCTTCGTAATATGGGCAGTATCACAGTGCGGAAGCAGTTGTCTGTACACACTCTCCCCGCCGATCACGTAGATGTCTTCCTCCTCATACGCTTTGAGTGTCTGCAGCAGTTCTTCCACTGTATGCACGACGATCGCATCTTTTACCTTATAATTCTTATCTGAAGTCAGCACAATATTCGTGCGCTTCTTTAGCGGCTGTCCGCCCGGAAAGCTTTCCAGCGTCTTTCTACCCATGACAACTACCTTACCGGTTGTCGTCTCTCTGAAAAATTTCATATCTGACGGAATGCTGACAAGCAGCTTGTTATCCTTTCCGATTGCCCAGTTTTTGTCTACCGCAACAATAATGTTCATCTTTCTTCCTCCAAAACTCTTTTTCTACAGCCACATGGACGATCTTTTTTTGTCCGCGCTCTGCTTCTCTACACAGCGATCGGAATATTTTTGATCTGTGGTCCGGTCTGATAGTCTTCTAACCGCACGTCATCCGTTGTAAATGCATAGAAATCCTTCACTTCCGGATTCAGCCAGAACTTTGGCGCCGGGAACGGTTCTCTTTGGATCAGTTCCCCGATCAGCGGGATATGTCTGTCATAAATATGCGCATCCGCGATCACATGTACAAATTCTCCAACCTGCATATCACACACCTGCGCCAGCATGTGCAGCAGCACTGCATACTGGCAGACATTCCAGTTATTTGCCGCCAGGACATCCTGCGAGCGCTGGTTCAGAATCCCATTTAACACCAGCTTTTCGCTGTCCTTTTTCTTCGTCACATTAAATGTCATGCTGTACGCACATGGGTAAAGATTCATCTCATGAAGATCCTGATGGACGTAGATATTTGTCATGATCCTGCGGCTGTACGGATTATGCTTCAGGTCGTAGATCACACGGTCTACCTGATCCATCATTCCTTCCCGGTACTGATGCTTTACCTGCATCTGATACCCGTAAGCTTTCCCGATCGAACCATCCTCATCTGCCCAGCTGTCCCAGATATGGGAATTCAGGTCATGGATGTTGTTTGACTTCTTCTGCCAGATCCACAGCATCTCATCCACACAACTCTTGATCCCGGTCCGCCGGAGTGTCAACGCCGGAAATTCTTTTGACAGATCATACCGGTTTACCACGCCAAATTTCTTGACCGTATACGCATAAGTCCCATCCTCCCACTTCGGACGTACTTGCTCTCCCTCTGTACTTGTCCCGTGATCGATGATATCGCGGCACATATCTATAAATACTTTATCTGCATAACTCATAAGTTCCACCTTCTTCTTTCTCTTGATCTTCTCCGCTCTGTAACCGATTTTTTCAGTTTCAGCCACTCTGATTTTTCCTGCGAACTTCTCTCGTATTGTAACATGAATCCCCTCGAAATCCAAGACTTTCTCACAGACAGATCTCTGCAGCTTCTTTTCCTGCCAGAAATTCATTGACCGCCCACACTTTCACCTGATCGTAAAGCGCAAACAATGCTTTCTTCTCTTCCGGTCTTTCATAGACCTGCCAGTAGCCGGAGCAGAGTTCCTTTTTCCCGCCCTCCCGGACAAAGCCTTCCACATCTTCGACCGGGTAGCCAAGAAAGAGCCCCGTCTCCTCCGGAAATCCCCCTCTTTTTCTTCTGTCCCGGATCCGTGCCGCAAACCGTTCGATCCTTTCTTCCAAAGTTCCTTCCGGATATCCCAGTGCCAAAAGGATTTCCTGCTGCCTGGCGCGCATCAGATAACGGCATAATGCCTCTCTCCGATAAAGGAACACTAACACATCCCCGCTCCTTTTGTCTAACTGCCCAAATCCCACTCCCAGTTCTCCCGCAAGCTGCTCCAGATCATGCAAAAGCGTCTGCGGCATCCAGATCATCGACGAAATTTTCAGACGCTTCAAAAACGGTGCACAGTAAAATACCAGACGCGCGAGCACTGCACGCTTTCCATATTCTTCTCCCAGAAGCCAGCGTACTACTTCCACTTCCATGCGCTTCCTCTCCTATTCTGTCTTTTTATTCCCCGTATTAGTTTCTATTCTTTCCGCCCTTTTTATCCCTATTTCTTTTACGCCCATCCAAAGCATAAGAAAGGAGCATCTTACTTTCCTCCGATTCCTTCCACGACACCAGACCGGTCTCCCGGTCCGTCCCTTTCATGTACAAAAGGGCAGCCGGATGATCTGCCCCCTCAGGCCATAGCATCACCTATGGTCCGAAAAAACTTCTCCTTCCGGCTGCCCCCGTTTTTATTCTTTTTTCCAAAAAACACTTTTCCCGGCGCTTTTCTGTCCTTCCTAAAATATACCTGCTCCTTTTCCCTTTCAGATGCGGATAGACTTTTTACCTGCTAACGTTTTGCCCGTACTTCTGAGAAAAAGTGCGCTTTCCCTAATGTCTTTACAACGACATAAAACAGCAGCGATTCTACCGGAACAGAGCATACCTGCTTGATTGCCCTCGCCGGAAGCAGTGCAAGAAAGCCTTTTCCGTAAAGCATGGACAGCCAGTACGTTCCAAGAAGAAGATTTACCAGAACTGCAACAATCACTTTCGCGGCAAAAATCCGCGGAAAACTGACCGGTTTCTTATAGAGCATGATTCCGTAAATAACCGGTCCCAGGATCGCACTCAGTGTAAATCCAAAAAAATAAGGTCCATCCGGCTTGATCAGATATTTAATGATATCTGCGATCCCACCCATCACACCGCCGACAACCGGGCCAAACAAAAGCGCTGTCAGTTCATTTGCAATAAAAGAAAATCCGATCCTCAGATACGGTGTCAGTGTGATGGAAAAATACCCGAGTATGATTCCGACTGCGATCAGCATCGCTGTCACAACGACTGTCTTCAAGTGCCTTAACTCATGCCAGGAATCTACAAATTGCTGTTTCATTTGTTTCATAAAAAATACCTCCTTTGCAGTAGTCCTGAAGCCACGCATAGAAGGTATTCACATATCGATTCTATGTGCAGCAGCGGGATGCGGGACATGTACCGCAAGCATATTTCTGCTCTTCGTCCAGCCGGCAACTCCCCGTCCGTCTGGCACTTAACGCACACGTCTCTACTCTGCTTTTCTATCTTTATTTTCGCTCCAATTCTAGCACATGCCATCCTTTCCTGCAATACTTTCTTTCCGATCTGCTGCATTTTACGCTTGTTATTGACTTTGAAAAGCTTTTATATTAAACTGCTAGAGCGCATTTTTTGTTTTTTAGAAGTTGCTTTTCAAGCAATATTACTAAATATTTTTTTACTGGAAATGCTATTTTATAAAAGAATGTCAACCGGCTTCTATCCGGCAGCCCATGACATTCCAGACAAAGGAGATGACTATGAATAATTTTTTATCAAATCTGAATGATTTTCTTTACAGCTACATTCTGATCTTTCTTCTCGCAGGTGCAGGGATCTACTTTACGATCCGGACACGCTTCGTCCAGATCACACTTTTAAAAGATGCGTTCCTCGCTTTGAAGGAAAAATCCACTGCCGAAGAAACTGCTTCTCAAAAGCCCGTTTCTTCCTTTCAGGCACTGATGATCTCTACCGCTTCCAGAGTTGGGACCGGAAATATCGCAGGTATCGCAACCGCGCTTGCAGCAGGCGGTCCGGGCGCCATCTTCTGGATGTGGATCATGGCAGTGATCGGCGGCGCTTCCGCTTTTGTGGAGAGTACTCTCGCCCAGGTTTATAAAGTGAAGGATGGAGATTCTTTCCGCGGAGGACCTTCTTATTATATCGAACGCGCATTGAAAAAGCGCTGGCTCGGAGTGCTCTTCTCTATTCTGTTGATCTGCTGTTTTGCCTATGGTTTCAACGGACTTCAGGCATACAACATTTCCTCCTCCCTGGAATATTATGTCCGGGATTACTCTGACACCATTCTCCCGGCAGTTGTCGGAGGCATTCTGGCGCTGCTCACTGCCATCGTCATTTTCGGAGGCGTACACCGGATCAGCTTCATCACTTCAGTGCTCGTTCCGGTCATGGCAGGAATCTACATCCTTGTCGGGCTCTATGTAACTCTCACGAATCTGTCTGCTGTCCCGGAAATGTTCCGCACGATCCTTTCCGAAGCGTTTGACATGGAATCGATTATCGGGGGATTTGCGGGCAGTACTGTGCTGATCGGTATCAAACGCGGATTGTTTTCCAACGAGGCCGGCATGGGAAGCGCACCAAATGCGTCCGCCTCTGCCGCTGTCTCACATCCCGTGAAGCAGGGACTCGTTCAGATCTTGTCTGTGTTCATCGACACACTTCTGATCTGTACTACGACCGCATTTATTCTGCTGCTCTCTAATGTTCAGGGGATTCCAGGCACACTTGACGGGATCCCGTACGTTCAGGCAGCGCTCCAGAAAAATGTAGGAACCTGGGGAATCCACTTTATCACCTTCTCCATCTTTGCATTTGCCTTCACGAGCCTTGTAGGAAATTACTACTATGCCGAAGCCAACATTCTGTTTATCAAAAACAGTCCGCTTCTTCTGAATGTCTTTCGCATCACCTGCCTGATTGCAATCTTTTTCGGCGCGCAGGCAAATTTCTCTACGGTATGGAACCTGGCAGATGTCCTGATGGGACTGATGGCACTCGTCAATATTTTCGCGATCCTGCTTCTCGGAAACATTGCCTTTCGTGTCCTTGACGATTATCGCGCACAAAAAAAACAGGGCAAAGACCCCGTCTTTAAAGCCTCCAATGTCCATCTGACCGACACTGATGAATGGAAATAACCGTCTTTTCTGTAAAAATTCTACGAAAAAAAGAAGGTGGTACTCACTGTACGGACCTTCTTTTTTCTTTCCCTGAAACCTTGTTATACTGTAGTCTTATTGTCCTGAAGCTTTGTTATCCTGGAACCACCGCTTCTATCAGCTCTGCTTGCTCTGTTCTTCCTGCCTTTCTTCCATTTCCCTGCCCGCTCTTGGTATATATTCGATCACATCCTGAATCCCGCAATCTGCATAATCACAGATTCTGCACAAAAGATTGACATCCAGTCTTTGCACATCTCCTTTACAGTAACGGTTCAGCTGTGTTCTCTGTATTCGCAGATCAAAACAGATTCTATTTTTAGAAATATTTCTTTCCTTCAGCAGATCTTCGATTTTTATCTTTAAATATCCTACATCTTCCATTGTATTTCACTCCCTGCATCTATCTAACTGATATTATATCCACCCGATCCCGAATAAATAAGATATAGCTTTGACAGGTGTGTTATTTATAGGATATAGTATATATGCAGGGGGTGTGTCTTTTGAAAGTAAAAAAATTATCCGTACTTCTCATTTTTTTGATCCTGCTTGGGATCACCTGGAATTACTTCCATCCAAATTATAAAATCACGGGACAATATCGCACAGAATCTGGTACGTGCTCTGAACTTACAATTCAGATTACCATTCCACACCCTTACTCTGAGCAGAGACTTGCCCGCTTAAAAAATATTGTCCTGGCTGAACACAAGAAGATCAATTATGATCTGAATACGGATATTTACTACATCAGATTTTATTTGTCCGCCTCAGATTCTGTTCCCTTCCGGGAATATCGGATTGATAATTGAGGCTAAATTACAGAAAAAATAAAAAAAATAAATTTTTTTAATTTTTCTGTTGACAAATCCTTTTGAATCATGTATAGTATGTATTGTTCAAGGGAACACAAAAACAAAATAAAAAACGCACGAGTGGCTCAGTGGTGGAGTATCGCCTTGCCAAGGCGAGGGTCGCGGGTTCGAATCCCGTCTCGTGCTCTTCAAAAACTTTACAGATTTCTGTAAAGTTTTTTCTTTTCATAAGCTATCCTTTGACAGAAGCTCCCTGCATTTTCACTTCCACCATTTTCCGTAAAAGAATCCTTCATCCCGATACACATTACGATGAATGGTGCTGCCACATTTCGCGACAGCACCATTTTCCATTCATAAATCATTCTTTTCCAGTTTCTGTAGTACTGAATTTCTTTCCCGACACTCCTCCGGGAAACACAAGGACAATTCCAATACTATGGTTGAACCTCTACTGTTTCTTTTTCTTATTTCGCACGATCACGTATCCGGCTATGGCTGCCGCCGCCACTACGAGGATCACATACAGAACTACCTGCGTAGTATCTCCGGTCTTTGCCGCCTTCTTTGCGGCATCTTTTCTCGCCTGCTCCTCACGTTGTGCCTCTGTACCAGCTTTGATCGTAATCTCTTTTATATCTGTCTGTTCTGTACTCTGCCATGTGCCATTGGTGAACTCTTGTTCCCGGAAAGACGCAAGCACTTTATAAAATCCGGCTTTGTGTACCTGAAATCCTGCCTCTCCCTCTGTATTTCTCCAGTCAAACTGATTTTCTATCTTCCAGCTCTCCGGAATATATCTCGTGTCACCTTCTACCGGCTCATCATTGTCCTGCCCTGCGCCGTAGAGATGGAAAGTGATCGTCTCATCCAGAGGATAATTGATATCTGTTTTCAAGTCTGCAATCTGATTCCTGGATGCGTCTGCCTTCCTGCTCAGCCGCTCTACGCTCTCTGTCTCCCGGTAGTCACAACGATTACATTTCCGTGTCCGTTCCCCTCCCTCGGTTGTTGTGCTCTCCTTTGTAACACTCCATTCACCCAACTCATGTCCAAGCGCTTCTCCTTCTGTATAATCGCAGCCTTCCCGCTGACATTTTGCCGGCTCTGTGCAGGTTGCTTTCGAAAGATCATGTCCGAGCGCCTCACCTTCTGTGTAATCGCAGCCTTCCCGCTGACATTTTACCGGCTCTGTGCAGGTCGCTTCTGAAAGGTCGTGTCCTAATTTTTCTTCCAGCAATGCTCCGCAGTTCTTACATACCGAATCTTCCGTGCAGGTCGCCGGATCTCCTACATGCGAAAGTACACTGACCGTCACCGTATAAGAAACCTTTTGTCCCCGATACTCCACGGTACACGTTCTTGGCACTGAAAAATCTTCTTGTTTTACCATACCACTCTGCTCCGGCATCTGCTGTCCATCCCCAGATAATGATTTCAATGGCTCAAACGCTACTACCGCATCAACCGGATTACAGATGATCTCTGCGACAAGCGCTGTAAGATCTGTATTACACGGAAGTCCTGCCACCTCGATTTTCTGCTGCTGATCATCGATGATCCCTTTTACTCCCTGGATCTTAAATTCTGTAATCTTAGGGGTAACTGCTGCCGGCAAAGTATCTTCTGCCAGCACCTGCATCTGTGACATACTGCATAACATCATCGCTGTCATCAAACATGAAATCCATTTTTTGATTGTCTTCATAAAATCCCCTCCTTCCACATCCGAGGTTTTTGTATTCTTTTTTATATTATACTATATTTCAGATTTTTACTCTACTATTTTATTAATATTCTGTTTTTTCTGCCATTATTCACAAATGTAGTTCTTTGTTTCCTTACATTCAAAAACAATTTTCGTCTTTTCTGCTGAAAACATTTTATTCCGACACGCAAATCTCCTTTTCATTCACGCTTGCCCTCGGTTCATAATTACGGTATGATAAGAAAAAACAGATGGACTACATGCTTTCAGAGTCGTAGTCCCATGCAAGACACTTTTTTATAAGGGGGTATCTCTATGACACAGACAACTATCGCAACACCAAAACAGCAGGCACGCGAAGCGCTGGCAAATACGATCATCAAAAAACTGGAAAAACGAAATATGGAAGGGTACTACTGTCCGACGGCAGCAGATGCAGTTCAGCAGGCCCTCTCCTTTATCCCGTCCAAATCTTCCGTAAGTTTCGGAGGCTCTGTCACACTGGAAGAAACCGGAATGCTCCAGGCGCTCCGTGAGGCTGACGTAGAACTCATTGACCGCGGACTTGCCCGCACTCCAAAAGAGCGGAAGGACGTATACTTAAAAAGTGCAGCTTCCGATTTCTTCTTTATGAGCTCCAACGCCATTACGATCGACGGAGAACTGATCAATATCGACGGGAACGGAAACCGCCTCGCCTGCCTGATCCATGGACCAGAGCATGTTATCATCCTTGCGGGAATGAATAAAATTGTCACGGACGTTCCATCCGGAATCGCACGCGTTCAAAATATTGCTACTCCTGCAAATGCGGCAAGACTTCAGACAAACACACCTTGTAAAGTGACCGGTGCATGTGCTGACTGCCATTCTGCCGATTGTATGTGCTGCCAGGTCGTTGTCACAAGACACTCCAGACATACCGGGCGGATCAAAGTTATTCTCATCGGAGAAGATTTCGGATATTAATACAGACAAACTATTCACAGAATTTTTTTCTCAAAAGAATTTTCTGCTAAATAAAATACCATAAAAAGTGCCGGCAGTTCATCCAACTGAGATTTTCTCACAAAGATGTCCTTCCCCGGCATTTTCCTATTTTTCTGTCTTTTTGTTTCTTTGTGCCTGTATTTTTTCAGAATCCTTTAATCCCACCGATAACAAAAGCCCCAGCAAATTTATTCCAAAGGCAAACACAAATAAATACCGGTAATTCCATTCATAGAGCATCCCACTCAGAAATGTACCGATACTGAATGACACGAGATTGATCCCTCCGATCACTCCCCAGAAGCGGTTGACCTCTTCCTCCGAGAAATTCGCAAACACATAGGCATTCATCACATTGTCAAGCGCGGTCGCAAGCCCAGCAAGTACCACTGCAAAAATAAATAGATTCCGGTTGCCCGAAGCATACAGCGGAAGCAGGCACATCAAGATCAGAATATCCATCTGGAATAATTTCTTCTTGTTAAACCTGTCAATCGCCACACCTCCGGTAATCGCAAGAACTGCCGATAAAAAGGTGGACGAAGAAAAAATATAAAACACAGAGTTCTCCCGGATTCCGGTCTGCGTCGCAATCAGCGGCAGATAGTTTGCATACCCTCCTGAAATTCCAAGCAAAAATACTACCCCAAGATAATATAGCATCTCCCTGCTAAACCCTGCTTTCTTTCCATCGTTCCTGCTATCTGTCGATGTTTCTTCCTTTTTCTGCTCCTCCTGCTCAATTTCAAACTCTTCTCTCTGCGCTTCAGGCAGCGCCTTCTCCAGTCGCCAGATACAGTAAAATACGATCAGAAAAATCATGCTGTAACAGATCCATATAAAATTCATATCTCCAAGAAACTGCCGGATCGAACCGATCAGCAAAAGTCCCAGGAAACATCCCGCATATAAAAACGCATCCCGGATTCCAAAAACAATGCCGACGCGTTCCTTTGCCTCAAATCCCAAAATAGGATTTAGGATCACATTCACTACACTCGTTGTCGTAAGAAGCATCGCAAAGCCTGCGAATACAAGCACCGGAGCCGATGTCCGCGTAAACAGAAGCAACACGCACACATCGGAAACTATAACGAATTTCAATATTCGGAACTTTCTTTTTAATGTCTGCATCGAAACCGGCACAACAATCACAGCCCGGATCACGCGTGTCACCGCCAGAAGCGTTCCATATAACATGATATTGATTCCCTTTTCCTCGAAAAACAACGGAATTACAATATCCATACTGTCTTCCGCCATAAAATAGAAAAAGAAACTTGCAATAATCATGATTGTCACTTTATCCATCCCATATTTTTTGATCTTTGTTTGTAATGACATCTCTCTTTCCTCTTGGGTTACTATTTACCCTCTCATTCCTCGTATAAAGCTTTTTTAATGTTTATCATTAATTTATTATTGATTTATATATATTTTCTTGCTATAATATTTTCAAAAAGATAACTGATCGCAAGCGATATTCATTTCCCTTTTCAAAGGAGGTCTTTCTATGATGGCAATATCAGATTCTGTTTCTCGCCAACAGTCAACACATCCGGGGCAGAAGCATCATGCACTTTGCAGGTGGATTTTCTCCCTCTATGCACTTTACCTGTTTTTTATGATTGCAGGTTCTGTCTGTAACCTTGTTTTTCTCTGCGGTTCGCCGGCAGACAGTATCTCTTTGACCGACACCGGAAATGGCGTGAAGATTCAGCTTTTTTTCGGTTTTCTGAGACTTTCTGAAGGCTATCTTCCACCAGATTATATGAATACTTCCGCACAGCTGCTCGGCATCCCAATGCTGCTTTTGGATCTGCTTCTGGAGTACCTTCCACAAATTCTGATCTGTGTGCAGCTTCGGAATATTTTCCGGAAATTAAAAACAACCGAAACCCCTTTCTTTCCGGAGATCGTATCCTATATCAGCCGGATCGCGTACAGTATGGTGTTTCTCGGTCTCTTCAGTCAGCTTCTGTTACAGACGACTGTATTTTTCATCGCATATCAGACATTTTATTTTAGCAATCCAGTACGATTTTCGTGGGTTCTCGCCGGATGTATCACACTGCTGCTCGCAGATATTTTCAGACGTGGCTGTGTGCTTCAGAAAGAATCTGATGAAACTTTATAAAACTTGCCCGGCAGCAGGCAGATTTCCCACTGTATTTTCCAAGACAGCTTGTCCACAGCAGGCTGTCTTTCCTATTATAACGATCAGATTCTACTTTTTACACTTCATTCTAATATTTCTGGCTGATTCCTTTTTCCATATATTCCCAGTCTGCCAATTTGTATTTGGATGTTTGACAATGCCTCAAAATTCCGGAATCGATTGGACATCTTCTACATATTTTAATCTCATATCATGCTTGCCGTATGAATAAATACTATCATATTTTATCTAAAGCTCTCTCTTAATCATTTTATAAGTTTTATGTTCTAACCTTCAAATATACATTACATTAATTTTATCCTTATCTAATCTTTCAAATTTCACTGTAATCCTACTTCTATTTTTCACTTCCGATTTAGAAAGCATTTTTAAAATATCATATTGATAGATTTTTATTTGTATTTTTTCCTTTGACTTCATAAAATTAAATGCATCCATTTCAAATTTCATCATCTCATATTCCATAGAAATTTCATTTTGAAAATACCTTTCAAAATATAAATTCAAAAATTTTAAAATTACATCTTCTTGATATATTTTTTCTATATAATTCATTCCTTTTTCCGAAATTTCTTCAAATATATCACCTATAAAATTCTCAAAAGACTTATAAAGATTTAATAAATCATTATCAGCTGCTTGTATTAAATGACAGTATGTATTAGGTAAAAATTGCGACAGTACCGTATAAAAATAATATATAAAAATATCTAAATATTTATACGTTGTTGCTACTGTTTGTATTGAATAAAACTGAGGAAATATATCCTTATAATTTTTTATATATCCGACTGCCTCATTATCAATATAAATTGGATCCGTGAAGTCTGTACACAAAGGATTATATCTCAATTTTTCTTTATATTCTTGAAAAAGTGCCGTACCTGGAAGAATTGTTGCCTTATGTAACTGTATAGTAGCTGCTCCATTTTCCCAAACCTCACGTATAACATTAAGAGTTTTTCTTAAATCTTCTTCTGTTTCTTGCGGAAAGCCATATATAAATGAGCATGTAAAATCTATATTATATTTTTGAAAATAATATTTTAAATCTTTTACTAAATCTAAATTCAAATTTTTATTAATTAATTTTTGCATTTTAGGTGATCCCGTTTCAATTCCTAAAAAAATTCGTCTGCACCCTGCTTCATACATATAATCTAAAAGCGGCTCTGATAAAGTGTCTAACCTAGCGCTACATGACCACGTAATATTCAGCTTTCTTCCAATAACATTTTCACAAAATTCTATCACTGATAGTTTATTAACAGTAAATAAATCATGTACAAAGGCAAAATTATTAATCTGATATTTTTCTTTTAGTCTTTCTAGTTCTGATATTATCCGAGAAATAGATTTTAATCTAAACTTTCTCTTCCAAAACGTCTTTGTAGAGCAATAAATACATCCAAACGGACATCCTCTTCCAACATCAATAGGTATAGATGTAACTCCATCCATGTCTACCAAGGAATAGTCTATATATTCCATTCTATCAATATCACATTCTTTTGACTCTGTAATAATTATTTCACACTCATTCTCAGGATTCCTATAAGCAATTCCAGAAGGCATTTTGTCTAGTCTATCTACTATAGCTCTTAAAATCGCAACAATCGTTTCTTCTCCTTCATCCATTCCAATATAATCAACCCACGAAGCTTGAGGACCTCAAAACAAAACAAACACGTTCTTGTTCAGCTCTTTTATTCTTTTGCTCAACATTATATTAATATGGTATGAACTACAAAGTGAATAAAACGACACTACATCAGGCTCCAATTCCAATAAATATTTACACATTTCATTCAAATTTTCCCCCAAAGTACTATGCAATTCTATTTTTCTCTTTTCATATAAATATCCAAAATCAATAACTTCAGCTTTTATATCTGTTTCCATATTACATACCGTTGCCAAACTCAAAATTCCCAATGGTAAATCACTATAATTCTTAGAAAACTCAACACAATTTACAAATAATACTTTAATAATAATTCACTCCAATCCTTAATATTTCTGGCTTATTCCTTTCGTCCTTGCCTTTTTCATCACACTTCTGAAAATAAACAGTCCAATACCAAGATATGCCGCCGAATTAAAAAGTAGCAGTGCTACGTCTTCAGACAGCACGGTCTCCCCCAGGATCAGCTGTCTTGAAATCTGAATCCCTTGTGACAGTGGTAATACATAGTGTGAAAATTTCCCCACACTGTTTGTACCGGAAATAATGCCGGTAAAGAACAACAGAACATAACCAAAAATAGAACAAAACGATGCCGTTTTCGTAAAAATCAGTGTAAGTGCAGAAAGTATGTAAGAAATTCCGATCAAACCTGCTATCGTAACAAGAAATACCGGAATGACCCCGATTGAAAATCCCATCGGAACACGAAAAAGGATCCGTATCACACTCATAACAGCTATAATCTCCACCGTCTGTAAGATCAGCCAGCAGACCGAACGGTAAAGCAGGATTGTTGATAATCTGGTAGGTTTGATCAACAGCTGTTCAAATGTCCCGCTTTGTTTCTCATCAGAAATCGTCACAGAAGAAGTTCCAATAATACCGCTGGCATAAAACCAAAATACAAATCCAATATAATAGCTGGGATCCTTAATATGATTTCCCAGAGAAAAAAATCCCATAAACATAATAAACAAAACCACAACGCTTACAATCTGATCCGGATAGTAGCAGCGTACTTCCAGCCAGTATTTTGTAAATTCTGCTCTGAATCCTCTCAAACATCTACCCATGATTGTTCCCCTTCCAAAATTTCAACAATGCCTCTTCCAGCGACAGCCTTTTTCTCGCCACCGACAAAATATCCGCCTCTCGTTCTGTCAGTTTTTTCATCAGTTCATTCACATGTTGCTGTGATGCCTCAGATATGCTGATCTTTAACTGTCCATTTTCTCTCTCCATCTGCAACATTCCGTCCGCAAATATCTTTTGCAAATATGCTTCTATATTTTCCGCACAGTTTACAACAATTTCCACGTTGCTCGTATTCTCATACAAATTGATCAGACCTTCTGTCTTTCCTTCATATGTGATCTTTCCTTTTTCTATAATGAACAGCGTATCTGTCAGTTGCTCCAGCACATCTATCTGATGTGTTGTCAGAAAAATAGTGGCACCATTTTCCGCCATATTTCGTATTTCTCTGACCATACTGTTTTTCGTTGTAATATCTAATCCCAATGTCGGTTCATCCAGAAACAATACATTAGGCTGATGGAGGAGAGCCGCTATGATCGCCACTTTCTGCTGCATTCCTCTAGACATATACCCTACCTTCTTATCCGCCTGCTCTGACAGTTCCATGACTTCCAGCAATTTTTCTGTCCGGATTTGGATCTCTCTCTCCGGGATATTCATCAGCCGCCCATAATATTTCAGATTCTGTCTCGCAGACAAATACCAGTATAGATTTCTATTGCCTTCCAGAACCGCTCCGATTTCCTTATAATACTCCTGCCCCAGCTTCTCAATATCCGTTCCCTGATAGTAAATCTTCCCTTCTGTCGGAGTCAAAATGCGAAGCATTGTTCTTAACAACGTAGTCTTTCCCGCGCCATTTGGTCCCAAAATGCCATATATCCCCGGTCTTTCAATTTGCATTTGAATGTTTGACAACACCTCAAAATCCTGGAATTGCTTGGACACCTTTTCTATATTATAAATCATATTTTACCCTTTCCTGCATCCTCTGCACACTGTTTCATACAATACTTTTAAGTCTCCATTAGCTATTTGATTTTTAGAACATCTCCATCCTTCTTGTTGATTTTTAAAAAAACATCCTCCGTCGCATACCAATCTATATTTGCAGTCTCCGTTCTCTGATTTTTCACATTGTTTTTGTGCTTCAGTAAATTGTGAAACATGATTAATATATTTCTGACTTCCATATTCACTTATATGACATACCTTATATTCATCTAAAGAAATTCCTGATATGCATTTATAAATCATCCCATCTGGTGCAATCCAAAATGAATTTTCCTTAAAAAGCCCACATGAAAAATGCGGATTACGATAGAACGGTTGAAATGTATATCCAAAATTCATAGCATGTATGTGTGCATTAACCCAGGATTTTTCTTGTCTTATAGAAGAAATCACAGTATTTTTACAATTATTTTGGCTTCCAGAGAAAACAAGGCTAAAAATGAGGGGATATTTTATATTTTGCTCTTGCAAATCTTTTATTAATTCATCTACTGATTGTTCACTTTGAGGTGATAAATTACAATTGATAACAACATTGTAATCCCCTCTTTTTTGCAGTTCAAATAGCTTTTTCACAATCCCCCTATAACTATCATTTTTATCTCTACTACGTCGTAACTTATTATGAGTTATTTCACCTCCATCCAACGTCACTTGTATACAATCAAATCGAATAGAATCCAATAGCCCTATCTCTTTTAACACCAAAGTTCCATTTGTAATTATTGATGTGGTAATTTTTAAATTTTTAAAAACTTTACATGCTATATCATATATTTGTTGAACTTCTCTTGAACAAAGGAGGGGTTCTCCTCCAATAAAGCATAAATCTACCACTTCTAAATTATTGTTTTTCTTTATCCTTTCAAAAAAGGCATGAAATTGTTCAATCGTTTTCTGATTTATGACCAGTTTTTCTTCAGTTATTCCTTTTTGATAACAATATATACACTCTGAATTACATGTATAATTCGTATGAATTATCAATGAGATCTTTTTATTACTATATTTTATTCTGTCATACATTACCGTTCCAAATCTAGTAGAACTATCGCCTTGATTAATAAAAAAATGTTCTTTAAGATATGCTATAGCTTCTTGATCCATATTTTCTTCTTTAATTTCCTGCTGTTCAGGAAAAAACAAAACCGCCTCCGTTAAAGGATTATATAATAGTTTTCCTCTTTCCTCCGTATATTCTATTATAAAATCATGTAACTTCATTTTTTTATTCCCCATTTTCTATTACATCACAAAATGTTTTTATATACTCTTCCTTCTTGCAAATCGAATTTTCTGTACTCTTCTTATTTATATAACATCCACCATTACATAATGGAAGCACTTTACACTGTAAACATTTAGCACTTTTTTCATAACTACCTTTTGAACTGTCACTTGCTAATGTTTGTTGTAATATTCTCTCAAACGTATCAAAAATATTACCGATCTCTTTGCTTGATTTTTTTTATAAAATGGACATTTATATAATTTTCCACTTTTATCTATAAGTAAAAACGTATCTTGCTGAGCTACACATGAAAAAAGTTCTTTCTTCCAAAAAGACATATCATACCCTGCTTTTTTTAGTAAATAAACCTCATCCATAATGCTTTCTTTAGTATTATACGCTAATGTTTCACTATACATTTGAAAACATCTGTTTACAACCTTCACTTTTTTTCTATATTTCATTGGTATTTCCAGTAATATTTTTCTTATTTCTCTCAGATTTTTACTCGTCAATTCTACTTCTATCTCTATCCCCATTTCTAACACTTGAATTATCTTTTCTCTATTTTTTATCATTCTGATAGATATAATATCTATTTTAAATTTCTTTATTTCAGCAAATCCTATATCATCTATACTATTCATAGTAATTTTAAGTTTCAATTGATTTCATCCATTCACCCCCTTACATAATTTATTTGTTTTATTATAGACAAAAGCATCTTCTCAAAACACAATGTACATTTTGTTTGTTTTTTCACATTTTTTCGCATGCTTTTTGTGCTATATGCACTTTTTATCATATTCCTATAGAAAAATCAATGATATTTTTCTACATTTTAAACATTTTTTTATATTTTTCTCACCTAACATTGACATCCTATTCACATTAATTTCAACATTTCTAGCTATCGCCTCTCATTTTCCCCCTATTTAAAACACCATACCTCCAACATCTCAATACAAAAACCTTTGTTTTAAAATATAAAAAAGTGTGCTGAGCACACTCTCAGCTCCCCTGCCCCTCATTCTTGAGG